>JBKHGK010000046.1:0-9726 GCA_046539705.1 Candidatus Brocadiia bacterium
GGGGCATATTGCCTATCTTCACCCACCGCCCGATTCCAGTTTCAGCCCCGTGGGCGTCAGCAGTTCCTGTATCAACGCGGCGATTCCATCCAGACACAGGGCAAGGGCGCTGGCCACCGTTACGCCGGCTACAATGCGCGCCGTCGCCTGCGCGCCGGCCTGCTGCATGCCGCTCCATATGGTATTGCCCAGGCCCCCGCTGGCAGCAAAAGCACCCAGGGTGGCTATACCAACCCCTATCACCGTTGAGGTCCGGATACCGGCCATAACCACGGGAACACACAGGGGCACCTCCACCCGCCAGAGTATCTGCCAGTTGGTCATTCCCATCCCACGTCCCACCTCGATCACCGCTGGGTCCACCTCATCGATCGCCGTATAGGTATTGCGCAGCATGGGCAACAGTGCATAAAGGAAAAGCGCCGCAATCATCGGCCGCATACCCACGCCAAATATCGGTAACATCAGCGCGACAAGTGCAAGACTGGGGATGGTCTGGATGATGCTGGCGGCCCCGAGCACGGGACCGGCCAGTTTGCGCAGCCGGGTGAGAAGTATTCCCCCACTCACCCCCACCACCACGGCCAGACCGATGGCACTGAAAACCATCTGCAGATGCTCCTTCAGCTGGCTCCACAGGGGGCCACGGTTATTCACAAACACCTGTCCCTGCAGCTGAAGCGCATCGCGAAATCGCGAAGACAGGAGCGCGCCCATCCCCAGCACCAGCGTTATCAGCGCAACTCCTGCAAGAATGACCAATCCACGCCGCAACAGATTTTTCAGTCCGGGATGTTCTTCCATCATTCTCCTCTCTCCCCACCTGCTTTCCTGCTCATTGCTTCGGCGATAGCATCGATTACATCTTCGCGTCTCAGCACACCGCAAAACTCCTCATCCTCGTAAACCGGGAGCTCATCCACGTCGGTTTTTTTGAACACGTCAAGCGCCTCCACCATCGTCGCCGTGGGGGGCATCTTCGCTTCCTCCGGGATCACCCCCGGCTCGGATCCTTCGCCCATAAGAGGCCGAATCGACCGGGTCAGCAACATCAGCTGGAACCGGTGCTCCCCCAGAAAACGGTCGACGAACTCGTTGGCCGGGTTTTCCACGATCTCCGCGGGGGGAGCCAGCTGCTGGAGCTGGCCGGCATCCAGCAGGGCAACTCGATCGGCCAGTTTCACCGCTTCAAACACGTCGTGGGTGACAAACACGATGGTTTTCTGGAGCTGATCCTGGAGCGTGAGAAACTCCTCCTGGAGCTGTTCCCGGGTAATGGGATCCAGCGCTCCGAACGGCTCGTCCATCAGGACGATGTCCGGATCGGCAGCGATCGCCCTCGCCACCCCTATGCGCTGTTTCTGCCCTCCGCTGAGCTGTGCCGGATAGCGCTCGCGGAAATGTGAGGGATCAAGCCCCACCATATCCAGCAATTCATCCACCCGGCGGGATATCTCCGCACCGCTCCAGTTCTTCAGTGTTGGCACCACGCTTATATTATCCGCCACCGTCATGTGCGGGAACAGGCCGATATGCTGAATGGCGTATCCAATCTCCCGACGCAGCCGGATCGGGTCCACGTTCATAACATCCTCACCCTCCACCAGAATGCGGCCCGAGGAGGGTTCTATCAGCCGGTTCACCATCTTCAGAGTCGTGGTCTTACCACAACCACTGGTCCCGAGCAGTACCAGCAACTCCCCCTCCTCCACATGGAGGGAGAGATCCCGGACGGCAGTCACATCACCGAAATATTTGGACACCTGTTTGAACTGGATCATAACCGCGTCCTCTGAAGATAGTAGTCAGCCCGGATTCTCACTGCCCCTTATCGATCTCAAAGATTCCCACCAGACCATGGGCGCAGCCGCGACCCTCCTGCAGATACTTGATGAGGTACCGTAACGCATACCCGAGCTGAGGCTCAATGATATTCTCCCGGGGCAGCCCTGTGCCCATCCATCCCGCGTTTTTCACCACCAGACGCATGCGTTCCATCATATCCTGCAGACCGGCGGGATGGGAAGCCGGAATGTCGGGGGGAGAGGGGTCAAATTCCGCGGCATCGGTGTCATAGCTTTCTATGAGTTTCTTCACGTACTTAACGAGCAGATTCCAGCTCATTTGCATCCTTTCGAAATGCGAATTCAAGACGTCAAAATCCCCTTCTTTTGGCACGTAATCCACCAGCAGCGAATCCAGTTCGGTGCGGCAGTTGACCTCGTGAAGCCGATTGACAGCCTTGCGAATTGGCTGGGCTTTCCGGTTGTAATCGCCGGTATCCATATGGCGCCCGGTGAAAACGGAGCGATCAAACCAGCAGACCGGTTTTATCTCGACACCGCTCCGTTCCGACGCTTCGTTCACCAGGCCCTCGGCCTCCGCACGGGACATAACCCTCAGGGTCAGATGCTGCAGCTGGTCCCGTTTTCGCTCGCGCTCCTCCTTCTCGTAGATGTAGGAGACCACGTAATCCATATTTTTGAATCCCTCCAGATCGTTCGTCCAGAGGGACTGCCATTCATAGGACCATCTTCCCAGCCAGTCGCACACCACAATGGCGTAATCCTCGCATCTTTCCGCGATATCCGACATCATTTCCACGAACGTCTCATCCTCATTGTGATGGGAACAGGTCCCGTAGGAGGTGAAGTAAAGATCATACGGTTTCTCATCTTCCACAACAGGGAGTCCTTCGGTGAAATCGCCCTGTTCAAAATGCATTTTTGGATTGTCCCCGTAAATCCCCCGGGCCTGGTCCAGGAGGTCCTCGTTCAGATCAACCCCCTTATATTTTCCCAGCACCTCGGACTGCAAAAGGTCCACTTCAACCTCCTGCAGGCTCGCATTCCGCTGCCGCACCCCCGCCAGCAGTTCATACCCATCGGCACTTCCACAGCCCAGATCCAGTATACGGACCCGATCCATCCGGTCACGCGCCCGTCTTATCAGCCTCCGGAGATACTGCCGCAGGTGCAGCCGGGTGAGCTCGTCCTCCCAGTAACGCCGCACGTTATCGTATTTGCCCGTCAAACCGCTCTTCTTGGCATAAAGCCCGCTGCTGACGGCCTGAGAATAGGCTTCCATCTGCTCGTCAGAATTATGTCCACTCATAAATTCCTCCTCCTGAGTTCTATCAACTCGAAACGTTAAATTTCGCCAGTGAACCCCTCTTTCAGCTGTCCAGGGTGCTGTCCAGAACCCCGGGGACATTGTCCTTGATATCAGTGATGATCTCGGGGGGCAGCTGATCACGCTCGCTTTCCAGTATCTCGTGATACTGCTCATGAGCTGCCTTCAGCGCTCCACCCTCCTCATTCTCAAGGGGATAATTCGCATAAACCTTCTGCCGGGTCGGCATGGGCAGGTGATACATGTAAGTTTTGTGGTCGGTCTGCATGACCTCCCGAATGGTGGAGAGCACCTCGTCCCTGCCCTCCTCGTCGATGTCGGGAGCCGAAAGGGCATGTTTGATCATCCCGATATGTGCATTGTCCAGCACCGCCTGTTCGGGACAGAAAACGTTGGTCCGCTCAAGCAGCCCAAAGGCGTAGTGAATGTACTGCGCACCGCTGCGTGGCACGTCCATGAGAGTCAGCATCTTCTCCGCGGTGGCCTGGATTCCCGGTTCCTCCGCATCTCCCACGTTGGCCGTAGAATAGCATGGCAGGCCGTAAAAGCGTGCCATCTGGGCGCAGTCTCGATTATAGTGGTTGAATTCGGGCGCACCGTACATATCCTCCAGCGTATCCAGCCGGCAACGCACCGGCACGCTGCCGTAGAGCACCGGAGTCCCGGGTGAGACAAGCTGAGTGAGCATGACTCCGGCCAGTATCTCCGCGTTTATCTGCGCCACCATGCCAAACTCGTCAAAGGGAGCCGTGGTGCCACCCATCGGCGAACTGGATATCACCACCGGTACCCGCCGGCTGGCGATTTCGATCAGTTTCTCCGCCGTATCCTCCACCACCTGCAGGGGACTTTTGATCACACAGGTGATAAAGGAAATCACCGGGTTGGACCGGAAGGCCTTCTCCCCTCCGGCAATGATCTGGCCCATCCGGACCACGTCGTCGAGAGCATCGAGGCTGGTCAGGCCGGCCTGCACATGTTTCGTGATGTTGTTCAGACTGGCCAGAAGCTTGTTCACATCTTTGTTCCTCTCGGTCACCCCTTTGTCCCGAATATTGACGCACCGAATGAAGGAATCAAGGTGTTCGAGGTTATCGGCCAGGTGCGCCGCATGGCACAGCCGTTCGATCGACCCTTCTCGCCGCTCCAGCCTGGGCGTGTCTCCGTCAAACCCGACGTCCAGCCAGACATTCGTCTCCGAACCACTGACAAAACGGGAGCGAGGTTCATCCGCATCCAGGATCAGACGGTTATCCGGATTTCTGGCCCCGAGCACGACTTTTGACGGAGCGTTCTCCAGGGCCGTGTCAAGGTCCTGGGGGGAGATACGGACGCGGACACAATCCTCGTCCTCGCTTTCGATCTCCGCCCCGGCCTCCTCATAGAGCTCGGCCGCATCCTGGTTGTAGCACAGCAGCCCGGGGTCCTCCAGCAGCTCCCGGGAGACCCCGTCTATAGTTTTCACCTGACCGGAGGACAGACGTTCCTCCGGTTCCACAATTACACCTTCTCGCTGTTTCTGCATGATAAGCCTCCCGAAATATCTATGGCGAATCAGACAACCTCTGCGTCGTCGCGAATTTCCGGATAACTGCCGATAATCTTCTCCCGTATATCGGTCGGGATCTTGCAGTCCGCATCCGATCGACGCACTTCGTTCACGATTTTTCTTGCCCGCGCCTCCGCGTTCTCATCGGCGCTGTAATTCTCCCGCTTGTTGCGATTGGACAGTTCGGGCATGAAGAATTCATCGCGCATATGTTCGACGGTATGGGGTTCGGCCAGATAGTCCTCGCCCGGTTTTTTGCGTTTGAGCATCTCCAGCCCGAGCGTCTCCTCATCCACCTCGATGCCCCGGAGCACTCGCTGACACATGCCGAGGATCTCGTTGTCGATCACCATTTTCTCATAAGAGACGGTGAGATCGAACTCCATCAGCCCCGCTATATCGTGGATATAGTTGGCGCCGGACATGGCCACGAGCAGGCTGGACATGGCGCTTTCGTAGCTGCTCTGCGCATCAACCTCCTTCGCATCAGTGGTCCCGGCGGTCCCGTAGAAAGGGATCTGAAAGTGCTGGGCCATCTGGGACACGCCGGCGTTGATCATGCCCCGTTCTACCGGGCCGGCCAGGTTGCTCATGCTCCTCAGATCGCTGATGGATCCCACGCTTCCACAGATGGCCGGAGCGCCCTCATTCACCGCCTGCACGAGGGTGACCCCCGCAAGCGTTTCAGCCGTATGCACCAGCACATTCCCCGCCAGAGTCACCGGAGCCGTCGTGCCGCACATCGGCTCGGTCGGCACCACCACCGGCAGACCTTTGCGGGCGAAGAAACACGTCATTTCCCCGTAGTCCTGGTCGATCTTAAACGGGCTGATTATCAGCGTGATGAAGGAGACAAAGGGCTCGCGACGCAGTTCCTCCTCCCCCCCGGCGAGCATCTCCGCCATTTCCACGACCTTTCTGCTCCCCTCAAGGGAATAAATCCCGCCCATTACGTGCCGCGTGGTGTTATCCAGGGAATGGAAAAACCGGTTGACATCGATCTCGTCCTCCGCCTCGATCTCGTTCGGAAACACGTTGATGGTGAAGACGTGCACGTTCTCAAGCCTGTCGGCCAGGCGCGCATTCAGAATCACGTCACCGGTCTTCGAGGGCCGGCGTTCACCGGAATCGGGATCAAGCACGTAGATGGCCGTTCCGCCCGTGCCATAATGCACGCGATCCTGCTCAAGACGTGCATCATAGTTTCCGTCTCGCGAATGCAATGTCAGTGATGAGGGGGTGGAGGCTATGGCGTCCTCCACCATGGAACGGGGCAGGCGCACGCGTCTGTCCTCCCCATCCACCTCCGCTCCGGCCTCACGCAGAACCTCAAAAGCAGTATCGCTGTAAACGGCCATACCGGTCGTCTCAAGCACTTCAAACGCTGAATCGGCCACCTGCCGCCTGTCGTCCGCGGAAAGCGGCCGATACAGCGATGACTTCAAACCAGGCTGTTCATGTTGTGCCATATTCTACCTCTCTCTGTCAGAAAATTGTCCTCTCTTACCGGCCACCGGCAACGCCCGCGACCATCATATCCACAAACACAGCTCTCTCTCGAATCATCCCCCCGGTCAGGTGTGAGTAATACCCTCACAGGCTGCGTTCATCAACCAGTCCCTCGATTCCGTCCTCCTGATAAATTTCCACCGCTTTCTCCGCCGGCGTTGTGCGCTGGCGCAGTCTCTCCTCCAGCGGTTCGAGAAATCGTTCCTCCCCTTTCTCACGTTTCCTCAGGCCCTCACGGGCCACCTCCAGCATCTCCCCCGCAAAGTCCTCCAGCGACATGCCGTCTATGCTTCCCTTGATTCCATCGCGGCAGGCCGCCTCCCGGGCCCTGCGGATGTCCTCCCACTCGTAGGAATCAATCACCTCACGGGCTTCCTCCAGTCCGGCCGCCAGCCCCAGTGTCAGCGCGGCCACACACAGCACATCCTCGGGGGGCTGCTGGTCGTTCAGTCGGCCCTCAACTGTGTAATAATGGGACAGGCGTGCGTTGAACCAGTAGCATGTACTGTGGAGATCAACGTCCTCCCGGCGGGGAGTGACCTTCACCTCGTTACCCTCCGGGTCCGTCCCGTAGGCCTCGTCCTGCTCGTAGTAGTCGGCAAACGAATCATAATCCTTCAGAACGATCGGCGTCCCGTCGCGTTTAACGTAAACCGGCTTGAACTGCGCGATGACTCTCGCGTAATGTTTCAGGTCCTCGAATCTCTGTGGGGGCACACCGACGCGCCCATCCTCCGGCATCCACCAGTCCCAGAACTTCTCCGCCACACAGTGATAATCGGCAACCTCCCCCTGCCAGATGCTCGAGTTGGCGGTCAGAGCGATCTGTGCCGGTGCAAAGCCGTTGAACACGTTGACCATCGGCATGGCCTCCTCCCGATCAACGCTTATATGAACATGGCTGGCGGAGTTGATGGTGAACAGATGGAAATCGTCCCCCCGCTCCTCCGGTATATGTTCATTGGCCGGAAATATCTTATCCCACACGCTTGTTCGGCTCTGCTCCATCAACAGATGCTCGCCGGGCGGGGTCATGGGGTGGATTCCCATGCCGAGGAACCGCACATCATGGCGGTCGGCAAAGATCTCGAGTTCATGGCGCAGTTTTTCCACCGATTCCTCCAGGTCCCACAGGTTGGCCACGTGGGCCATCGAGAACTCGGTCTTGCTGTAACCGGTCTCGCAGGAGGCGACGGTATAATTCTCCTCGCCCGGTTTGCGGGCACCCACCACCCGGCCACTCATATCGTCTTTCACCGGTTCCCAGCCGAGCTCCATCAGGTGTTCCCACAGCGATACGATCATCGGATAATCGACCGACTCTCCATCTGGATTCACGAGGGGAAATTTGAGCTCGGCGCCGATCCGGCGTTCGCTGCAGGATCTGCGCTCTTTACTTTCCCTGAACCCCCGCTCGAAATGTTCGTAAATTTCTCTCATGTCCCGACTCCCTCCTGTTCAAACGCTTTTTAGAACAATTACGCTCTGAGGTTCGTGAACTATTCGGGATAAACCTCAGGCATTCGGCTCGGCCAGGATCTGCCCCTCCCCCATAATTACGTGTTTGTAGGTGGTCAGATCCTCCAGCCCCATTGGCCCCCGCGCATGAAGTTTGTCGGTGGAAATGCCAATTTCCGCTCCCATGCCCAGACTCTCGCCGTCGCAGAACATGGTGGATGCATTCACCAGCACCACCCCGGAATCCACCTCGCGCATGAACTTGCGCGCATCGCTGTAATTCTCCGTCACAATCGATTCGGTATGACCCGATCCATACCTGCTTATGTGCTCGATCGCCTCCTCCACCCCAACCACAACGCGGACGGAGAGTGTCTTATCAAGGTATTCTGTCTCCCAGTCCTCCTCGGTGGCCGGTTCTACACCGAGAGCTTGCGCCTGCACAAGCTCGCATCCGCGCACCTCCACACCATTGTCGGTCAGCTCCGCTACGAGGTCGGGGACCCAGTCCAGCATATCCTCGTCAACCAGAACCGTTTCCACGGCATTGCAGACCGCCGGCATCAGAAGTTTGGAATCCAGCACGATGGACAGGGCCTTCTCGGGATCCGCCTGGCGCCCTACGTAAACGTGGCATCGACCGGCGTAGTGCTTTATGACGGGAATCCTGGACTGTTTGCTCACGCTCTCTATCAGCTTCTCCCCGCCTCGGGGTATCACCAGATCTATGTCCTCCTCCCGGGTCAGCAGATCGTCAACTTCCTCATGGCTCAGAGCCAGGACCTGAATCGCCTCTCCCGGCAGACCGGCTTCCTCCAGGGCCTGCTGCCAGAGCTCGCCCAGCACTGCGTTGCAGTTCTCCGCCTCCGATCCCCCCTTGCAGATTATGGCATTTCCACTTTTCAGCGCGAAGGCCCCCGCGTTCACCGTCACGTGCGGACGCGCCTCGTAAATCATCAACATAACGCCAAGGGGCACCTGCATCCGCCCGACCATAAGCCCGTTCGGCCGCTCCTCCATCTCACCTATCTGTCCGACAGGATCGGGCAGGGCGGCTATTTTCTCCAGCGACTCTATACGGCTCCGCACCTTGCTCTCGCCAAATGCCAGCCGGTTGACCAGTGACCGGGCTATGCCCGTCTCCCGGGCCCTGGCCATGTCCTTCTCATTGGCCGCCACTATCTCACCCATATTCTCCTCCAGCAACCGGGCCATACGACGCAGGACGGCATTCTTGACCTCCGTCCCCGCGGTCGAAACGGATTCAGCGGCTTCGTTCGCTTTGACAACTATCTCGTCTATACTCATCGGTATCTCAATGACAGGAGTCCTGTTTATCCTCTTCGAGCACACCCTCCAGAACGGAGGTCAACTCCTCCGGATCCGTCACTCTACCCACGTTCAGAGTCTCATGCAGGCTATTGAGAGCTTCATCGGTGACCGGATCCCCGGAGTTTCCAACCACGATCACGCGAGTTCGCGCATCGTAATCACGCACATTCAATACGAACTCCAACACATCCACGTCCACCCAGTTTCGTTCCACCACGATGCAGGCAAAACGACCGTGCTTAACCCGCTCAAGGGCTTCGTCCATCCTCCTGCGAACAACCGGCACGAATCCGGCCTGCGCAAGAGCTCCGTTCAGACGGTGTTCCTTGTAACTTCCCAGTACCAGCACCGTAGCCGGCTCCACGACACCACTCTCCCAAGCCTCTGCCGGGTTATAACACCCGTATTCTCTCAAACACACAACCCGGCCCGCGCTGCGGCTGAATGCAGGAATAACGCTGACCTCACCAGCTTCCCCTTCACCGCACCACATACCGGATGCCAGACACGCATATACACTGCAACTAACATGCCAACACGACCAAAAGTGAAGCATTTCAGCATGTCTCCGCCCCGTCTCAATCACTCGTGGACCCAACTGCCAGCATATAGCCCGCATATTTCATGAATTCCAAAGTAATATTACTATAAATGATGTCGACCCTTGACCTTACTTCGGATTTCGCCCTGGTGATTTGTACACACCCTGTACTGAGCAAGTTTGCAAACAAACGGCAGGAATTCAC
>JBKHGK010000047.1:0-9693 GCA_046539705.1 Candidatus Brocadiia bacterium
ATAAGCGGCAAGCCATAAGTACGTTCCGGTTTTGAAAACCGGTGAGATGTCAATGTATAGCAGGCATCCTTGCCTGCGGAGATAAAAGGGCATAGAGCCGAACCAGTGTATGCCATCCTGTAAAGGAAAAACAGGCAAGGATGCCTGTTATACGTAGCGCGAGCTTCGCTGCCCGCGCAAAATTTCTCTCAACAGGAATAGACTTATGACCGACCGCTTATATGGCGCACTGACGACTCGTGAAAATACGGGTTAGACAAAGTACGCTCTGGGATTTGGGAAATATTCAGGTTAACAGTACCGGGATACCGGTGCAGATGCATTTGCGTCTGACGGGGCCGTTCCATCGCTGGTGTTTTCCGTTCAGCAGTGTTCGGACGATTGCTTCATTTCGTGGGGGGATGGACATTCTGTTATCATGCTGACCGGTGTTGTTGCGTTTCTACCTGTTAATGATCTGTTCTGGAAGATGCGGATGCTGAGTGCAAAAAACACGTGGAATGCGGTCAAGTGGGCCATTGTGGTCGGTGTTCTGCTTCTGCTCTATTTCGTGCTGAAGGACATCGGGTTTGCGGAGATTCTTCAGGCCATGGGGCTGGTGCCGGTGCGTGTAATCGTGGTTTCCGCAGCTCTCGTGCTTGCGATGTATCTGCTGTGGTCGTTCCGGCTTCAGCTGATGATGCCGCCGGAGACCCGGGGCAGCATACTGGCCGTATTCCCCATCTACATGTCGGGCATATTCGGCAATATTATCACGCCCGGTGCTCGTGTGGGCGGGGAGCCCATCCGCGCTTATTACATGGGGCAGGTGTTCGGAGGGGCGAAGAGCGGGCACTTCGGCGTGCTGCTGGCCGATAAATTCGGCAACATGTCGGTGTATTTCATCTACCTGATGGTGGCGCTGAGTTTCATGGTCGTTTTCGTTCCCGTCCCGCTGTGGCTCAAAGTATTCCTCTGGGCCGTGGTTTTTCTCATTCTCGGTGCCGTGGTCAGTGGGGTCCTGATGCGAGAACACATCGGTGCCGAGTCGCGGTTTATGAGCTGGGTGCTTCGTTTCCTTTACGACGAACCAATTCTCCGCTACGTGCGGAAGCGCTTCGAGAGCTACCAGCATTTTGAGGATTACGTGATCGACAAGCTGGACAACATATTCGGCCCCGTTTTCCGGGCGGTGAAGAGTCCGATAGCGCTGCTAAAACTGTTCAGTATCAGTTTTTTCTCCTGGCTTCTGTTTTATCTTGCGCATTATATCCTGTTCCGCTCGCTGGGTGCCCGGGCAACTTTTTTCCAGGTTTTCATTATCGTCAGCGTCTCCAATTTCTGCGGAGACATATCGTTTGCGCCGGGCGGAACCGGGATCATGGAGACCGCCATGATTGCCATGTGCGCGGCATTCGGTTTGGACTACAGCACGGCGGCGGCGGTGACACTTATAAGCCGGGGGGTTTATTATGTGACCGGTCTGGGGGTGGGCGGTTGTTGTTTCGGCGTG
The DNA here is from genome assembly GCA_046539705.1 of Candidatus Brocadiia bacterium. Taxonomy (GTDB): domain Bacteria; phylum Planctomycetota; class Brocadiia; order SM23-32; family SM23-32; genus CAZXYF01. Next base: position 1,493 of record JBKHGK010000047.1, read on the forward strand.
CTTTCCATATTCTACGGGCGCACTCCTGTAAGGGCGCAGTCCGGATCTGAGACGGGCCAGGACGATTCGCCGGCGAAACTATAGTTTGTGGAAGGGAGCGTAACAGTGAGGACGGCACTTATTACGGGAGGGGCCGGGTTCATCGGTTCCCATCTGAGCGAACGACTTCTGAATGATGGCTGGCAGGTCTATGTGATGGACAATCTCTCCACCGGCCGTATTGTCAATCTCGACAATGTGCGGGGCCATGAAAATCTGCAGATCGTTCTTGAAGGCATCGAAAACGAACAGAAACTGCGGGAAATGGTCGACCGCGCGGACGTGGTTTTTCACCTGGCGGCGGCGGTGGGCGTCAAGCTGATCGTTGATGACCCGGTGAGGACCATTGAGACTAATATATACGGAACGGAACTTCTGCTGAAACACTGTGCGGTCAAAGGCAAAAAGCTCGTTCTGGCCTCCACCAGCGAGGTTTACGGTAAGGGCGCCAGGGAGGAGTTCGCGGAGGTGGACGATCTTGTGTTTGGCCCGACAACACGGAGTCGCTGGAGTTATGGATGTTCCAAGGCCATCGACGAGTTCCTGGCACTGGCCTATCGTCAATCGAGGGATCTTCCGGTGCTTATTCTGCGTTTTTTCAATACCGTTGGCCCCCGTCAGATTGGCCGTTATGGTATGGTGGTGCCGCGGTTCGTCCGGCAGGCCCTTGACGGAGGTCCCATCACGGTCTACGGGGACGGCCAGCAGATACGATGTTTCGCTCATGTGAACGACGTTGTCGGAGCCGTGTGTTCTCTCACCGATACCCCGACTGCGGAGGGGCAGATCTTCAATGTTGGCAGCGACCGCCCGGTCACGATTGAACGGCTGGCGGAAACGGTTCGGGATCTGGTCAATCCCGATGCGCATATAACGCATATTCCGTATGAAGAGGCCTACGGGCCGGGTTTTGAGGATATACGACGGCGGGTTCCGTGTGTGGACAAACTGCGCGAGACCATCGGTTATGTTCCTGATACCTCGCTTGAGAGAATTATACGAGATATGAGTGATTTTCTGGAGTCTGCGGATAGTGAATCTTGAAATATTGAGGAGATTTCAAACGGATGTCCGTGAAAGATGCCAATGAAGTGACTATGGATGCTGTTGAGTGCAATGATGGTGAGCGAGATTGGTCGATCCCGGTGAAGATATTTGACAGTGGGCGGAAGGGGCCTTCTTTTCTGGTTCAGGCGGGGATCCACGGGGGAGAGCAGACCAGTATAGAGGTGGCGCTCCGGCTCGGGGAACTGATGGGCGAGAGATCGCTGGTCCGGGGCCGGTTGCTGATAGCTCCCTTTGCGTGTCTGCCGGGGGTTCTGCGCGGCAGCAACACCTGGAGCGACGTGATATCGAAGAACCAGGTGTGGCCCGGGAAGCCAAACGGCAATCCGAAAGAACGATTGTATCATGCCCTTGCCGAGGATCTGCTGCCGCGCGCGACGCACGTGGTCGACCTCCATTGTTTCAACCATTACAAATCGACCACCGCATTTGCTCCGGTTGATGATCCGGAGTCCCTGGAGCTGGCAGTGGCAGGGGATCTGCCTTTCACGCTGGTGCAGGATCCGGAACAATACAGTGAACCCCGTCGGGAGCCCGGCGAAGGGGATAACTTACCGAAGATCACCACCACCGGTCACTGCTACAGTCTGGGCAAACCATCGGTTCTCATAGAATTCCCGGGGGGACTGGTCAATTTTCCCGGAGGTGCCATGAACCGCCGTAAACCCAATCCTGGCATCAGAGCGCTACGTCGCATGATGGTGAAGCTGGAAATGCTGGAACCGATCAGTGAGGATGAGAACAAACCCGCGGAGACCACCCGGCTGAGGGTGCATGAGCAGGAACCCGACGAGGCGGTTGACACCCCCATGCACGATGTGCGGGCACACAGCGATGGATTGTTCGTCCAGGACATGGACCACGCGGTCTCCGGTGATTGGCTTGAGGAAGGGCAGGTTTTCGGAAAGCTCTTTGAGACAGATCAGCTCAATGCTCTTCCCGTGAAATCGCCGGCAACCGGGCGGCTATTCCGCGTCGGAGCACGGTGTACCGGGGGCGACATCCATGCGTTTGCCCGCGAGGGGACGATGCTGGCCCAGGTTATTGAACTTGAGCGGCCCGAGCAACAGGTTGACCTTTACCGCAGTGAAGTCAGCATGAGTGGCCCCGCATTGAAGTAGTGAGGATTGTGGGGAAACGATCACAACTCATAAAGAAAAGGTCAGGGCTGATCTGTCTTGCTGGTGCTCAACCCGCACATTTCACAAACCTCAAACGCTAATTATTCTAAAAGCAACTTCAGCAAACGTGAATCCCACAGTCACAGACAGGTTTATAACAACAGGGTGCTTTTAACAGTGCCGGCGACACCGGTTTGGTCCCGCAGTCGCGGGACATCCGCCTTTGACTGTTCTCATATCTGGCGCACTGACGACTCGTGAAATAACGGTTTAGCCCGATTCGCCCGAGTCCATCTGGTGGACCTTATGGCCGGGGCTTTCCAGGGTGACCTTGCTTCCGGGGTCGACCGAGTGTGTGAGAAAGACGTTACCGCCCACCACTGAGCCTTCACCGATGGTAATGGCTCCGAGGACGGTGGCGTTGGCATAAATTATGACGTCGTCTTCAATGCTGGGATGGCGTTTGAAGCCCCGTTTGAGGTTCCCCTCCTCGTCGGTGGGGAAGCTCAGTGCACCGAGCGTGACGCCCTGATATATTTTCACATTATCCCCGATTTCCGTCGTTTCCCCGATGACCACCCCGGTACCGTGATCGACGAAAAAACTGCGACCGATCGTGGCCCCCGGGTGGATGTCGATTCCGGTGGTGCTGTGGGCATATTCGGTCATAATGCGGGGGAGGAACGGCACGTTCATCCGGTGCAGTCGGTGTGCTATGCGGTATATCAGTATGGCGAGAAAGCCCGGGTAGCAGATTATGATCTCGTCATTCCCCGTGGCCGCGGGGTCTCCCAGATAGGCCGCCTGCACGTCGCCATCCAGTGTGTCGATCATATCCGGGAGCTTTCTGAGCAGCGTGAGGGCATTACCCTGAGCCTCTTTGCTCGCCCTGGCCCTGGCCTTTTTGGAGGATTCGCGCCTCTGGTGCAGTCGGCAGAGCGTTATCTGCTGCTGCAGCAGTTCAAAGGCCTCGTTCGCGGTCTGTCCGAGGTGGAAGCGCAGGTTGGCCCGGTCAACCGCTCCGGAGCGAAAATACCCCGGGAAAAGCAGCCGCTGAAGCAGGTGTATAATGCGTATGCAGTCCTCGCGGCTGGGCAGCTCGTATGTGCAGATGTGTTCCACCTTCCCCCTGTCCTCCAGGGTGTGCATAATGGCATCGACGGTGTCGGGAATATGTGAACGATAGGCCGGACCCGGATTGTCGGATAAATGATCACCACTGTCTGTCATTGTCTGGCTCCTGAAAAGGGGGACCTGTAAAGGGACATTATCCCGCAGTTAATTTCTGCATTCAACCCTCGGTCATCTCAGTTGACGCTGCGCCGGGATGGTGGATCGCCCGGTTCGACCGTAAATATGGGCGTCGGAGAAGACATTTCTCGGACGTTTTTTCCCGCCGAGAACAGCTGAGAGAGCCGAATGAGGCAAACCCAGGAAAAAACCGTAGATATTCCTTGACAGGCCATATGTAGATGGGTAAAATGTCCGGATGTGTCATATGTAGTAGGTTTGCGGTCCGGCCTGTAAACTCAGGTCGGGCCAGAATCAAGACAATGTAAGTCTTGAGTGAGGCGAGGGTAACGGGCGGACCCGTCGGTCATCCCGGGAGCCGAAATTGGTCGTTTTTGAGGAAGGGGAGATCCGCTGAATGCGTTGTCCGTACTGCAGTGAAGATGATGATCGGGTGGTCAACTCCCGGACCACGGGGAACGGGGCGGCGGTGAAACGGCGCCGGGAGTGCAATCAGTGTGAGAAGCGCTATACCACGTATGAGCGCTGGGAGGAAACCCCTCTGAGGGTTATCAAAAAGGACGGCACACGGGAGCGCTTTTCCCGCAAGAAACTGCTTGATGGTCTGGGGCGGGCATGTCACAAGAGGCCGATATCGACCGATCGGCTTGAGGATATGGCCGAGGAGATCGAACGGGATCTGAATGACCGGTTTGAGAACGAAGTGCCCGCCGGTGAGATCGGAGAGCTGGTGATGCGGAAGCTGCGGGAGCTGGATCAGGTGGCGTATATACGATTTGCGTCCGTCTATCGCGAATTCAAAGACGTCAGTGATTTCGTTGAGGAGGCGGATATGATGCTGGAGGAGAGGGACCCGCCGGAGGAAGGGTGAACATTCCGTTTTCATTGAACAAGGAGAAGCCAACTTATGTCAGTTGAGACAACGGATATGCAGGATATGAAAATGAGGGATTTTGATGGAGATATTTCCATTGAAAAGGTCCGCAAGCGCGATGGTCGGCTCGTGGATTTTGACAAATCGAAGATAGCCGATGCGATTTTCAAAGCCGCGCAGTCGGTCGGGGGAGAAGATCGCGTGCTGGCGGAGGAGCTGGCCGATGTGGTGACGATGTTTCTGGAGAAGAACTATTCGGATTCTCCTCCTCATATCGAGGATATCCAGGACACCGTTGAGAAGGTGTTGATAGAAATGGGGCATGCCAGAACCGCCAAGGCATATATTCTTTACCGGGACCGTCGGGCGAGGGTCCGTGAATCACTGCAGGTCCGTAAGTCGGTGCAGACGGATAATAATGCGACCGATATTCTGCTTCAGGTGGGCACCGATACCCGGGATGAACTGGTACCCTGGGATAAGCAACGTATCGAGAAGGCCCTCCAGGTGGAGGCGGATCTGGCCCCGGAGGTGGCGGCTGATATCGCCAGTGATGTTGAAAAACGCGTTCTGGACAGTGGTATGACGCGTATTTCCACATCGCTGATCCGGGAGCTGGTGGATAATGAGTTGTTTGAGCGCGGGCTGACTGGCAGGCTTGAACGACAGGCGGTGCTGGGCATGCCGAAATATGATCTCGACACCATCATCAAGGCCAAAAGCAATGAAAACGCCAACATCTCGCAGAACAACCCCGAGGCCATCAACCTGGCAGTGGCGGAAAAGACCCTGAAACAGTACGCCCTGAAGGAGGTTTTCAGCGACGAGGTCGGGGAGGCCCACATGACCGGGCAGGTCCATCTGCATGACCTTGGATATCCCACACGCGTTTACTGTTCCAGTCATTCGCTGGAGTACATCAAGAAATATGGGCTGGATCTGGAAAATCTCGATTCCAGCAGTGCCCCGGCGCGCCACGCCCGCACGCTGACAGGCCATTTGAATACGTTTCTGGCCTCCATGCAGGCCTATTACGCGGGTGCCCTCGGGGTCGGGTATATCAATATCTTCTACGCCCCCTATCTGGAGGGCAAGAGCTATGAGGAGATGAAGCAGGAGGCACAACATCTGATATTCAGTTCCTCGCAGAATGCTTTCAGCCGGGGAGGTCAGACGCTTTTCCTTGATTTCAATGTGCATACGGGGGTCCCGCGGTATCTCCGTGATGTCCCCGCCATCGGACCGGGCGGTGAGTATACGGGCAGGAATTATGGCAGTTATGAGAAAACGGCCCAGCGGTTCTGCAAGGCGATGCTGGATGTGTGGCGCGAGGGAGATGGGAAAGGGAACATCTTCGCGTTCCCCAAATGCGATCTCCATATCAACCAGGATACTCTGGATGATCCGGCTCAGAGGGAGATTCTGGATTACGCCTGTGAGATTGCCAGCGAAAATGGGGTCCCCTACTTCGTGTTTGATCGGGATGAAGTAACCCTGAGCGCCTGCTGCCGGCTGCGCACGGTTATCGAGGATCAGCATATGATCGAACATCCCGAGAGCATGAGGTTCTGCGGGTTCCAGAACGTCACCGTTAATCTGCCCCAGGCCGCCTACCGGGCCGGTGAGGGCAACTGGGATGCTCTGCGTGAGGAGATCGATGATGCTCTTCAGACGGCGATGAAGGCCCATCTGGAGAAACGTTCGTTCATCTCCACCCTTATGTCTTCGCCGGAAATGCCCCTCTGGCAGGTTGGAAAAGAAGCGAAAGACGGTCGGCCATACATCGATCTGGATAAGGCCACCTACATCGTGGGGCTCATCGGGTTGAACGAGTGTATGCAGCACATGAGCGGAACGGAGCTCCATCAGGATGATGAAGTGCTCAGACGGGGCCTTCATCTGGTCCGCTGGATGCAGTTCCGCCTTAATGAGATGGGGGAGGAACACGGGCTCAAAGTGGCCATCGAGGAATCGCCCGCCGAAAGTGCAACCCGGAGACTGGCCAAAGTTGATCTCCGCCGCTATCCGGATCAGGCCCGCCCCCTGGTGAAGGGCAGCCTGGAGGAGGACGAGATGTATTATACCAACAGCATACACATGCGTGCTGACGCCCCTGTGAATATGCTGGATCGGATCCAAAAACAGAGTAAGTTCCATCGGGCGATCGAAAGCGGGGCAATCCTTCATGCGTTTGTGGGTGAGGAACGTCCTCCGGCGGGAAGTATCAAGAACCTCGTGCAGAAGACCTTTCAGAAGACCCAGGCTGCTCAGCTGACGATCAGCCCGGAATTCACCATCTGCCATGAGTGTCATCAGCAGACCCCGGGCCTCCGTGAGAACTGCGGGCATTGTGGCAGCAGCGACGTGCACGGTCTCACGCGTATCGTCGGTTATTACAGCCGGATTGATAACTGGAATAAGTCCAAGATGGGCGAGCTGAAAGACCGTCAGGACGGTAACTACAGCGTAAGCCTGGTATCGTAAGGGAGAGCGTTTCGGGCGGGGCCGTCTCCTGCTGAGGCGGCCCCGGCTGGAGTGAGAACGTTTTTTTGGATTGGTTTTGATCTGTCAAAGGAGGTATGTATCTATGACCGTTCATATTTACGGAAAACAGGGATGCGAGTTGTGCAAGAGTGCCAAGAAGAAGGTTAATCACTTCCTGCAGCGGTGGGGAGTGGACGAAGAAGTCGAGGTGGCGTTCATGGATATGGCCACCGATCACCATGCGGCCGCGGAGGGAGATTATTTTGACGTGTTTGAAATCCCCACCGTAATGGTCATGAGGGATGAGTCCAGCGTTCATGCCCGGTGGGACGGTGGGGCGCCGCCCAGCGATGAGCTGCAGGCGGCCCTCAGTGAAGTCGCCGGTGTCGAAATACAGGCGGCCTGAACTTCGGTTGGCAAACCGATATCTGCAATCGCTGTTCGGGGGCGACGGTATCGGCCGCCGCTCTCGTTCTTTTCCCGGATCAGGGCAAGAGGTGGAGGATAATGGAAATAAGAGGGTTTATTGAGAACAGTCTGCTGGAGTGGGAAGGGAAAATCGCGTGTGTGGTATTTGTACCCCGCTGCAACCTCAGATGCAAATATTGCCATGCGGCTCATCTGCTCGGGGCCACGAAGCTTGAGAACATCGAACAGGAACAGATCCTGTCCTACATGCGCCAGCATGCGGGATGGGTTGATGGCGCCGTAATCACCGGCGGGGAGCCTACGCTGCGAAAGGGGGAACTCGTTGATTTCTGCGAGAAGGTGCAGGATGCCGGTCTGGAGGTGATGCTGGAGACCAATGGCACGCAGCCTTACTGGATCAAGCGGCTGCTGACCGAAGGGGCCATCCAGGCCATTACCATGGATGTGAAAGCGCCTCTGAGGAAGGAAGAGTACAGCCGGGTGACGGACAGAAATGTGGAGGTCGATGATCTGAAGCGATCCATGGAACTGATCATGGAGGCGGATATACCCTACGAATTCCGCATTACCGTCGTCCCCGACCTCGTCGGGGAGGACGAACTGCGTCGCATGGCACCGGATCTGGAGGGGGCGGAGAAAGTGGCTCTGCAGAACTTCCAGCCCGATAATTGCCTCGATTCGACCCTTCAGGAGGTGTTCCCCTATACGCCGGAACAGATGGATCACCTTGCCTCTCAGCTGCAGGGGGTCGATGAGGTGGTGGTGCGGGGCAGGGAACGGGGGATAACGGTCAGGAGTGACCGACAGGCCGGGTGAGTTGCACATGAGGGGGATGGAGATGTATAGAGAAAAAATAAAGAAGAAATAGAGATGTAGTGAAGAAGAAATGGAGAGGAAGCCGTCTTTGATCCACAGCATGAGCCCGTGGACGGGCGGGG
>JBKHGK010000048.1:0-9572 GCA_046539705.1 Candidatus Brocadiia bacterium
ATCTCTCTCAACAGGAATAAACTTATGACCGACCGCTTATATGGCGCACTGACGACTCGTGAAATATACGCGTTACAGTGAGCTTCCCGCGAAAAAACTGTTTAACGTTTTTCTAATCCGTCCCTCATTTTCCCCTCAATGAACGGGGATACACTGCGGGCGATTGAAATCAACGGCTGCGTCCACCCCCGGCATCTGTCCCATCAACGAAGTACCCGGGAGGGGACCGCCGAGCTGCCAATACAGACGCACAGATTGAACGTAAACAGTTCACTTTCGCAACAGGGAGAATGCAGAATGTCTGACATTTCGACCGATGGACAATGTGGTGCAGGCTGGTGTGCAATTGTGGCGGCGCTGATCGTATCCGTGTCCGGGATGGCCCTTACGACCACGGACATCAATGCCGCGGAAACGGAGGAGGAGAAAAAACCGGTTGTGTTCAGCCCGGATGATTCACCGCTTTTCAGCGGCGACACCTGGGACAGCGTCATGGCGGCCGGAACCTGGAAGGCATCCACCGGGATGCGTTTCCGGGCTGACGACTGCGATGAGGCGGACAACGGGGATGCCGGATGGAGTTTCATCAAGGCATCCTGGGAATCCGGAACCGTCCATGGAATGCAGATCGGCCTGGGTGGCCTCTTTGTCACCGAGCTCTGGTCAAACGACGCCTACGATGATATGTTCAAGGACGGCAAATTCGGAGAGCGGGGAAAATGGACCGAGTCCTATCTCCGCTATACCCTCCCGGGGGAAACCACCTCCGTACTGGTCGGACGGGCGAAGGGAAGCAAATTCGGCAAACCCGCCTCCGGTGACGGCGACTTCTACGAGGGTCTCGGCGTCAGTTTTGACGGGATATCCAACGTGAGCCTCAAAGCTCACGTCACCAACGCCTGGCTGGACAATGCCTCCGAAAGCTGGGATCTGGACGGGATCGATAAGTCGTGGGCTGAAATGGACGATGTCTCCGGCAAAGTCAGTCACGGTCGAGGCAGTTATGGTGACTTTGCCTACACCCTGATGGCCGATATTGACGCCGTCCCCGATACGCTCACTCTCACGCCCTACCTGCAGACCCAGAGTGACGTGGGAACCAGTTACGGCATCAGCTTCGACCTGAGCCATCCAGTTAGCGATTCGGCGACACTCGGGCTGGAAGGTGCCTACAATTACTTCCACGAGGACACCCCGAATAAGTACTACCCGGATGACGACAGTTTTTCACAGGGACTGATCCGGGCATCGGCCGCCGTGGAGGATTTTGAGCTGGGCGCCGGATACTACGGCATGAGTGACGACGTGCTCGCGTTCAGCAGCACGAAAGACAGTGGCCTTGGCGCAAAGCTCCTGATCGTGGACGAGATGGACCCGCTGGAAGAAGGCGCAGGCTACGGCGGAACTCCCGGGGATAACACCTATTTTCTGGATGCCGCCTACAACTATGGCCCTATGTCGCTCAATGCGATGTACGGCTTTGTCAGTAAGGCGCGCACGGCAAATGGCCAGCGCGATGGTGATGGCCGCGAGCTTGATCTCACCTTCGGGCTTGATCTAACCGAAAATCTGTCCCTGGAGCTGTTTTACGCCAACGTGGTCGACGACCACAGCGCTGATGGCGACAACAGCCAGGACGTCTACGCAGGGGGCGTGACGTATAAATTTTAGCCCCCCACATGCCCGCCGGAGGTTGACCTCCGGAGGGCTCACTTCTGCACGTATCACGGGAAGGAGGTGAACAACGAGGAAACAGGAAAACGAAAGATAAACTCACAGTCCGCTAACACAATCGTAACATTGAGACCGTCTAATATGGCCTGAGACGAGTCACCCGGTATCCGGGAAGCGCTGCGCCGGCCCGCAATTCCAGCAGGAAAAACGGACCACAAGGATACGGGGTTCAACAGACCAGGTAATCTCTTCAGAGGCGCAGCAACATGATGCACACAATTGACAGTATCAGTTCAGTAACCTCAGAAACTCAGACAACAGGAGACGACAATGAAAATGCTCAGACTTTTGTGCTTGACCGCTCTCGCCGGACTTCTGCTCACAACACCTTTTGCAGGGGCAGATGAAGACGAACTGGTCCTCGATGGTTCGACCACGGTAGGCCCTCTGGCGAAGGCTTTCGCGGAACACTTTATGGACGAGAATTCGGATGTCAACGTTACCGTCAGCGAATCGGGAAGCGGTAACGGAGCGAAAGGCCTGATCAACGGTTCCTGCGACATAGGGATGATGTCGCGCTTTATGAAGGACGGCGAGTTCGAGGCAGCCGTTGACGAAGGCGTGATGCCGATCGCCCATGTGGTGGCCCTTGACGCTATTGCCCCCGTGGTTCATCCGGCCAATCCTGTCAGTGACCTGTCGCTGGACCAGCTGCGGGATATCTATTCCGGTGAGATCACCAACTGGAAAGAGGTGGACGGCCCGGATCGCGAGATCGTGGTCGTCTCGCGCGACACCAACAGCGGGACCTATGGCGTGTGGGGGAATATCGTGCTCCGTGGCGACGACATCGCCAATCGGGCCGAATACGTCGGAAGCAACGGCGCCGTGCGCCAGCGGGTGCAGGAAACCCGCGGTGCTATCGGTTACGTCGGACTTGGCTTTGTCGATGACACGCTTAAGGACGTGAAGGTCGGGGGTGTAACGCCAAATCCCGGCAACGCCGCCTCGGGCAAATATCCGATTGCCAGACCGCTCTATATGTTCACGAATGGTTATCCGAAGATCGGATCTCCCCTCCACACGTTTCTCAGCATCCACCTGACCGAGACGGGTCAGGAGATGGTGGAGGGAGTCGGTTACGTGCCCATCACACAGTACTGAACCCCGTCCGCAGAGAACTCCGCCGGCGGACACTCCGCGCGGCGGAGTTCTCTCATTTTCCTCTGAATAACAACTGTCATCTACGGTCTTCAACAACCAGGATCAGGGAGGCATCCGGTGCCACAGGATAAGCAGACCGATAATTCTTCCCAACCGCAGGAGTCCGGACCGGCGCAGTCGTCCGATTATCTTGTGATGTCGCAGAGCAGACAACGTTTCAAAAAGGTGTTCGGTGCATTGATTCACTCAGGTCTGTTCATAGTCACGGCCAGTTCTGCGGCCGCGGTCCTTTTTATATTTTTCTTTATCGGCCGGGACGCCATTCCGTTTTTTCAGTCACGCGGTTTTCAGGAATTTTTTACTCAGAAAGAATGGTACCCCGCTTCGGACAACCCGCGATTCGGCGCACTGACAATATTTTTTGGTTCCGGCATGGTTGCACTCACCTCCACCCTGATCGCCGTGCCACTGGGAGTGGCCGCTTCCGTATGCCTGAGCGACATACTGCCGTTTCGCATGCGCCAGGTGGCCAAGCCCATTCTGGAAATGCTGGCGGCCATTCCGTCGGTGGCCTACGGTTTTTTTGCCCTTGTGGTCCTTGCACCACTTCTCCAGAAACGCGGGGGATTGCTGCTGGGGGTGACGGCCGCCGTGCTGTGCACGGGGCTGTTGGTCCTTGTTCTACTCCTGGTATCCGATCTCCTCGCATCACGGTTCCAGGGCGCCGCACAAACTGTGGTCCGAGTTGTCGTAACCATATTCGGCGGTGGCGCCGGACTATGGGGTATTTATGCGATTTATAACCGGCTGGGGCAGGTGGAAATATCCAGCGGGACCAACGCACTCAACGTCTCGGTCATCCTGGCAATAATGGCCCTTCCGACCATCGTCAGTGTGTCCGAGGATGCCCTGCAGGCCGTGGGCAGGGATCTGCGACAGGGCAGTTACGCCATGGGCGCCACACGGGCTGAAACGGTGCTCAAGGTGGTACTGCCGGCGGCCAGCAGCGGCATCTGTGCCGCGGTCATCCTCGGATTCATGCGCGCCATTGGCGAAACCATGGTCGTCTGGATGGCGTCCGGAAACGCCGCTCAGATCCCCGAACCCTGGTATAACCTGCTGGAACCGGTCAGAACGCTGACCGCTACTGTGGCCGGAGACATGGGGGAAGCCGATCAGGTGACCGGCGCCGATCGCTATCATGTGCTCTTTGCGATGGCACTTTCACTGCTTGTCATCTCCTTTGTCCTGAATCTGCTCAGCGAATGGGCCGTCCGACGTAATAGACGAAAACTGCAGGGAGAATAGTCATGGGACTGCGAACCCGAAAAATATGGAACAGATCGTTCACCGGCACAGCAATACTGTCAGTCATCCTGCTATCCCTCGCCCTGGTGGTCATCCTCGGCCCCATCGTCAGCCGGGGTATTAAAGCCTTCGTCTTCCGGGGAACGGTCGAGTTCCGGACCATGCAGTTTGAGCTGTTTCAACGGGGCATCCCGGATGAAATACGCCGACAGCGGGAAGCTGCCGCACTGGCCAGGGAACCGGTGTATGAGATGATGGACGATTTCGAGCAGGAACTCGATGAAATGGAGGTGGTGGACAGGATGGATTATCAGGACAAATATCGCCAGCTCAAGGAGAGGATCGAACATCTGCTCGGGCCGGAGCCGAATACCCCCATGCCCACCCTCCCCCGTGACCGCTACGGGCAAACACGCATGCCGCAGGCCAGGGAAGCCCTCCATAAAGTTCTCTACAAAACCACCTACGATCACGGGGATGGGGACGAAATGGCGGAAAAGGTGTATGAACCGCGGGAGGCCGAATACGAGGGGACAGAGCTGGAGGGACTGTTCAGCTACATGGAGGACAATTTCGAGGACATGATGCGCCCCCAGACCGAGTTTTACTGGCAGTTCCTGATCGACCCGAGCTTTGACTCCCACATGTTTGGCGGCATCTGGGCCGCCGTCCTTGGCACCTTTTATCTGACGGCCGGGGCCATAATCGTGGCCGTACCGATGGGTGTGCTCTCGGCCATTTACCTCGTGGAGTATGCGGGGGACGGCCCCATCATAAGCCTTCTCAGAACGTTTATAAGCACCCTGGCCGGCGTGCCGAGCATCGTGTTCGGCCTGTTCGGGCTCGCCTTTTTTATCAACACAGTGGGAGTTTCCCAATCCAAAAGCGTGATAGCGGGATCCCTCACTCTGGCCCTGCTTATATTGCCCATGATCATCAGAGCGGCCGAGGAGGCAATCCGAGCGGTCCCCCGCACGTACAAGGAGGCCGCCCTGAGCCTCGGTGCACCCCGCTGGCGCACGATCCTCACCGTAACCCTGCCGGCGGCACTGCCCGGCATCATCACCGGTATCATCATTTCCATGGGACGAGCGGCCGGGGAGACCGCCCCCATCATATTTACCGCGGCCGTGAGCGTGGGAAAACCACTGGGACCTCTCCAGGTATTCGACAATCCCACCCAGGCACTGCCCTGGGGTATTTATAACCTCGCCACCGAACACGAAGCCGTCGATCAGATTCGACACGTCCAGTACGGAATGGTTCTGACGCTCGTGGGGCTCGTGCTCCTGCTCAATCTCACAGCGATAATACTGCGTGCGAAAGTTTCCCGCAATTTGAAAGGGTAGAACCATGGTTGATATTGCAATCGAGAACGATGTGTTTCAGGCAGAACCCGAGGTCCCGACCGGCACCGAAGATGCGGAAACGGACTTTCACATGAGATCGGAGGATCTCTCGGTTTACTACGGAGATGAACAAGCGGTGAAGGATGTAGACTTTGGCGTGCCCAGAGGTGAGGTTACGGCGATCATCGGCCCGAGCGGGTGCGGGAAAAGCACCTACCTGCGTGCCATGAATCGGATGAATGACCTTATACCGACATGCCGGACCGAGGGAACGATCCTCCTTGACGGATGTGATATATATGGTTCCAAAATCGACGTCGTCCAGCTGCGGAAAAAGGTGGGAATGGTCTTTCAGCAGCCCAATCCGTTCCCCAAATCCATCTTTGATAACGTGGCATACGGGCCCCGGGTACATGGCGTACGGCGGAAAAACAAGCTGCGGGAAATAGTGGAAGTAAGCCTGCAACGGGCTGCACTCTGGGAAGAGGTAAAGGACCGGCTGGACGCCAACGCCATGGGGCTGTCCGGAGGCCAGCAGCAGCGGCTGTGCATCGCCCGGGCCCTGGCCGTCGAACCGGAGGTGCTGCTGATGGACGAACCCTGTTCGGCCCTTGATCCGGCATCGACAACCCGAATTGAGGACCTGATTGAGGAGCTCCGGGGACAGTATACGATCGTGATCGTAACGCATAACATGCAGCAGGCGGCCCGGGTGTCGGATGTCACCATGTTCCTGTACAAAGGAACCCTCGTGGAGGCAGGCCCCACCCAGCAGCTCTTCACCCGTCCCGACCAGCAGCGCACAGAAGATTACATCACCGGCAGATTCGGCTGATAAAGGAGAAAACCATGAGAGTACACCTGCAGCGAGAGATCGAAAATCTGAAAAAAATGGTCCTGGCCCTCAGCGCCCGCGTTGAGGAATCGGTCGAACAGGCAGCACGCTCAATTGCCCTGCGCGACACCGACCTGGCCCGGGAGGTGATAGAAGAAGATTACGAAATCGACCAGAGAGAGGTGGAAGTCGAGGAAGAATGCCTCAAAATCCTGGCCCTCCATCAGCCGGTCGCCATTGACCTGCGGTATATAATCGCCATACTGAAGATCAACAGCGACCTCGAGAGGATCGGAGACCTGGCCACCAACGTCGCCCAGGGCTGCATCTACCTGGATGAAAGTGGACCGGCGGATTTCCCCTTCGATTTCCCCAGAATGGCACAGAAGGCACAGGATATGGTCAATGACAGCCTCGATGCACTCGTCAACAGAGACCCGGAACTTGCACGTGACGTATGCCTGGCCGATGATGAAGTCGATGAAATCAACCGCCAGATGTACGGCCTGGTGGACAAAGCCATGCGAGAAAACCCGGAACACAGCGATGGATTCCTACGACTCCTCACGGTATCTCATCACCTGGAACGGATCGCCGACCATGCCACCAATATCGCCGAGGATGTGATCTATATGTCAGAGGGAGATATAGTCCGACATGCGGTATCGGATGAGGACGAGGTACCCTGAGCTCCCACCGCAGCGAGGTCCGGGGAGCTCCGCTCCCTGTCGGAAAGATGCAGCCAGAACGACACTTCGGGATAAATGAGTTCCGTCTGAGGAGAAACCATGCCCAATGAAAAGATTCTTGTCGTGGAGGACGAGGAAAGCATCCTCGAGCTGGTGACCTTCAACCTGGAAAAGGAGAACTACACGGTCCGGGGCGTAAAAACGGGCGAAGAGGCGCTCGACGCCGCCCGGACGGGTTCACCGTCACTGGTCCTGCTTGATCTCATGCTGCCCGGCGTGGATGGCCTCAAGGTCTGTAAAAAACTCAAAAACGATTCCGAAACCCGGAACATTCCCATCGTTATGCTGACGGCCAAAACCGAAGAGGCGGATATCGTAACGGGACTGGAAATGGGAGCGGATGATTATATAACGAAACCGTTCAGCCCCCGGGTGCTCCTGGCGCGTATAAAAGCCGTCCTGCGGCGCCAGGAACGGTCCGTCCCCGATGAGGACTCGGTTATTAAAGTCCACGACCTCACCATACACCCCGGACGGCACGAGGTGGTTGTGGGGGACGAGCCGGTGGACCTGACACATACCGAATTCCAGCTTCTCCACCTCCTGGCGCGTCGCCCCGGGTGGGTCTTCACCCGCAATCAGATCATCGATCACGTGCGAGGACGCGATTACCCGGTGACCGACCGATCCGTGGACGTGCAGGTGGCCGGCCTGAGGAAGAAACTGGGCGATGGAAAGGAATATATCGAAACAGTCCGGGGCGTGGGCTACCGGCTCAAAGAGGAAAGGTGATCACACAATGAAACGTCGTCTTCTGTGGCATGTTTTCGCCGCTATTATGGCCGTTGTGCTCTTTGCCCTCGGCTCGGTCACCATTTACGGCTTCCGGGCCTTCCGCCGGTTCTACCTCGACGAGGTTCGATCCTCTCTTCGTTCACGCGCCGAACTGCTCGTTCCGGACGCAGATCGGATTTTCCAGGAAGAAGACGGGGAGGCCGCCGAGCAGCTGTGCGAATCCCGGGGATCCCGGGCCGGCATACGAATCACCGTCATGCTCCCGTCGGGCAAAGTTCTGGGAGACAGCGATGAGGATGCCACTCAGATGGATAACCACCGGGGCCGGCCCGAGGTACAAAAAGCGCTCCAGGGGGAAGTGGGCTCACGGCGCCGGTTCAGCAACACGGTACGGAAAAACATGATGTATGTGGCCGTGCCGGTTGTGGAAGAAGGCGAGCTGCTGGGCATAGTCAGAACCTCCGTCCCCCTTCTCTCCCTCCGATCTGCGCTCACCACACTGCAATCAAAGATAGCCATTTTCGCTGCCCTCATTTTCATGGTGGTCGCCGGAGTAAGTCTGCTGCTCAGTCGCAGAATCGCCCGCCCCCTGGAACGGATGCAGGCCGGGGCTAAGGCTTTCGCCGCCGGCGACTTCGACCATCACATCCACGCCGAGGGCGCGGCTGAGATCAACTCACTGAGCTCCACCCTCAACACAATGGCCGATGAACTGCGGGACAAAATCAGTGCCCTGGAACGACGTAACAGCGAACAGAAAGCCGTGCTGGCCAGCATGAGAGAAGGTGTTATTGCGCTGGACGCCGAGGGATGCATACTGGCCATCAACCCGGCAGGCGGGGACCTGCTGAACGTGCATCCGACAGAAGTCAGGGGGATGTACGTGGAAGAGGCGATACGACACTCACACATTCAGGATTTCATCCACCGCACCCTCGCGGCCGAGCAGGATCAACCCGTGGAAAAAGGCATTGAACTGGGCGGGCAGGATGACACCCTGCTCCAGGCAAGAGGAACCGCACTGAAAGACTCCGAGGGCAACGACATGGGGGCTCTGGTCGTCCTGAATGATGTCACAAAACTCCGCAAACTCGAACGCATCCGACGTGACTTCGTGGCCAATGTCTCGCATGAGCTTAAAACCCCCATTACCGCCATAAAGGGATTCGTCGAAACACTTCGCGAGGATGGACTGGAGGACCGGGAACAGGCGAAAAAATTTCTGAACATCGTTGCCCAACAGGCGAAGCGGCTAAACGCCATCATCAGGGATCTTATGTCGCTCGCACGTATCGAACAGGGAGAAGGGGGACGGTCTATCGACAAAGAAGAAACCAGAATCCTGCCGGTCATAAAATCCGCTGTCAGAGACTGCAGTGCGCAGGCCGATGAAAAGGACATAACCGTGGACGTGGAGTGTTCGGATGACTCAACGGCCCTCATCAAAGCGCCACTGCTGGAACAGGCTGTCACCAATCTTATCGACAACGCCATCAAATACAGCGATTCCGGCAGTTCCGTGCGGGTGGAAATACAGGAACTGGCTCACCGCGTGGCCATCCACGTGCACGACAACGGGTGCGGGATATCGACCGAACACCTGCCGCGGATCTTCGAGCGTTTCTACCGCACTGACAAAGCCCGCAGCCGGAAACTCGGGGGCACGGGGCTCGGGCTCTCCATCGTCAAACACGTGGCCCAGCTCCACGGGGGTAGCGTGGACGTAAAAAGCACCGTCGGAAAAGGCAGCACCTTCTC
>JBKHGK010000049.1:0-9495 GCA_046539705.1 Candidatus Brocadiia bacterium
GGCTGTTCTCATATCTGGCGCACTGACGAGTCGTGAAATATACGGGTTAGTGGATCCAACGCGTCACAATCCTCAATATGGCGGCGCTTCAGGGGGGGGGATCCTCTTGAGGGCCCATCAACCGACGGTCCCCACCGAAGCCCCGGAATCCGTTCCCTCCCTATTCCTCCTCTATTGCGTCTCCATTGTTTTCCGGTTTGTTCTCTACATCCTCTTTTTCCACCTTATGAGGTTCTTCGCCCCCCAGCAGTTCGCGGCCTATCTGTTCGGCTTTCTCCTTGTTTCCGGCCTTATGGTGGGCCACCCGCGCTATGGAGAGTTGTCCCTGATCCTTCGCACGATCGGCTATAGAGACGAGCGTATCCTCATCTGGATCTTCGCCCAGCACGACCATAGCCCGGAGGTAGAGCGGGGCGTTGGCCTTTTCCGCGGCCTTTTCCGCAATGGCGCGGACATCCTCATCGGCCTGGCAGCGGGCAAAAAACTCCAGTGCGTCGTCGTAATGTTCCGCCTCCATGAACCGGCGGCCCATCTCACGTCTTTGTTCGTCCGAGTAATTCTCGCCGAACAGCACGTCGCGCTTTTCCTTGAAAGCTGGGAGCTCGTCGGCAGATGGCATTGTTGGCCTCGCAGGGGAATAAAACTTCACTCGGGTTATCGGTCCAGGGATGGAGTCTCTAAGACCGGAGTGGATTATATGTTGCCAGGATCTGGATAGTCAAGAGATGCGACGGGTTGTGACCGCGATCATCATGATTGTTTGCGTCTTTCCTCGCTGAATGGACGCAGTGCGGATACGGGTTCATCATTCCCGGTTCTTTACCCGTCATTTGCCGCTGGGGTGTTCCTCCAGGAGTCGGACGTACACGTAGTAGGCGGCCATTACGGCCCCATCCGAGGCGGCGAACCGGGCCCGTAGCTGGTGTCGGCCCTCCGGCAGTTCAGCCGTGAAGCATGCCCCGGCTGCGTCCGGTTGGAGTTCGGCGTGCTGGGTTGGGAGCCCGGTTATCTGAAGCGCGGCCGTGTCCAGATCGAGGGCTTCGCCGCCCTCATAAAACGGGCGTGCGTTCGGCTCGATTCCCTGTTCATCGAACTCCACGTCCGATCCGGATATTCCTTCCTTTATGCCATGCCCCGCCTCTTCGGGCCATCGACGGAGTTCAAACTCGTAGGTGCCCGGCGTCTCGACGTTGATTTCCCACCATCCGTGACAGGTCTCTCCCCGGCGAACCTGCGCCTGGTTCCAGACCACCGTATGTCCGCCCTCGTTCCGCAGGTCGTGCGATCTGAGCGTGGTTTCGGGCTCACTCTCGGTCCCGATTGATATGGGGGTTTCGTCCGGCATCTCCCGGACGCAGGTCTCCCACCATTGTTCATACACCTCCCGGAGTTCATCCACCATGTCGGGATGGCATGAGGCGACGTTCTTCTGCTGGGCGGGGTCGGAGTGCAGGTTGTAAAGTTCGTTGCCGTTGATGAGCCGCCAGGGTCCTTTCATAACGCAGCTCAATCTCCATTTTTCGGGGTAGGGGATCCGCTGGGTATCGGTGACCAGGGTCCGCTCGTCCCATTGTTTGCCGGCATCTCCGCGGAGAAGTGGCGCCATGCTCCGACCGTGGAAACGGTGGTCCTGCGGGACGTCGATCTCGCAGAGGTCAAGGATGGTGGGCATGAAGTCGACGTATCCGGTGAGCTGGGAGACGTCGCGTCCTTCGGCGATGCCACCTTTCGGCCATCGTATGAAACAGGGGATCCGGTGCCCCCCCTCATAGGGGCTGCCTTTCATCCCCCTCATGCCGGCATTGTACTGATTGGCCTCCGCATCGGTGCCCGTCTGTCCGTTGTCGCTCATGAAGATCAGGATCGTGTCCTCTTCGATGCCCAGCCGGCCGAGGTGCCGGCGGAGGCGCGCAAAATTATCGTCGATATTCGTAATCATACCCAGGAAGCGAGCGTAGCGTTCGCTGGTGGTATGATCCTGATACATATCCCGATATTCGGTGGGAACATTGAAGGGGCTGTGGGGGGCATTGGTGGAGATATAACAGAAGAACGGTTCGTCTCTGTATTCCTCGATGAAACGGATAGCTTCGTCGAACCAGATATCGGTGCAGTAGCCCTCGAAGCGTTTTGGTCTGCCATTGACCCTGTAGGTGTCGTCGAAGTAATCGTTCCCCCACCAGTCCGGTTGCTGGCTGATCCCGCCGCCTCCGTGGCAGACCACGTGTTCGAACCCGCGGTCCCGGGGGCGATACGGAGAGGTGTCGCCCAGATGCCATTTCCCAAAAATACCGGTGTGGTAGCCATTTTCCCGGAGCGCATCGGCCAGGGACCATTCATCCGACTTCAGCAAAGAGCGTCCGCCGATGGTATGCCACACTCCCGTGGAGTTGCAGTGGTGGCCGGTGAGGAGACCGGCCCGGGTGGGCGCACAGGTGGTGCCCGAGTGGAACTGGTCCAGCCTCACCGATTCGCTATGAAATTCATTCATCGCCGGAGTCCGGATGAATGGGTGGCCGTGGGCGCCGATGGGGGGATAACCCTGGTCATCGGTCAGAACGAAGACTATGTTTGGGGTGTCAGGCATGTTTTGCCGTTGAGAAGAAGGAAAAGATGAGTTCACCCTCGCCGTCCGGGCGGGACGGGCGCATCAGTCGATCCGGACGGCGTCGCCGGTGCTGGCCGAGCGGTAGATGGCGTCAAGGATCCTCATGAGCAGCACCCCATCTTCGGCCGAGGGGCCGGGATCGCGGTCATGGAGGACGGATCGTACGAAATGGTCCTGCGGCGACTCTTCGGGCTGACGCGGTTCCAGAACCTCGCCCTCCGGCGCGCCCTCAATCTGGGAACAGTAGGTGATATCACCCGTGTTTTCAAATACCGAGCCGCGGGTTCCATACAGCCGCATGAGCTGTTCGGTGTCGGTGGGCTGATGGGCGTCCCAGCTTGCCGTCAGGTAGAGGGTTCTGCCATCCTCAAACCGGATGAAAGCCGAGGAGAAGTCCTCACAGTCGAATTTGAGATTGGCGAGCTTTTCCTCGGCATGGTAGCTGAAGGTGTTGCTCAGGACTGTTTGAGGCCGGGGGTGTCCCATAAGCCACAGGGCCAGGTCGAGCCGATGCACCCCGAGGTCGATCAGAGGGCCGCCCCCGCTTTTTTCCTTTTGCCCGAACCAGCTGCCGGGTTTCGGATAGCCGTCCCTCCGGGTATAGGTGGTCACGGCGTGATAGACGTGTCCTATCTTCCCCTGGTCCACGAGGGGGCGGATGGTGGCGGCGGAGCTCATGAACCGCATATTGAAGTGAAGCATGAGCGTCAACCCTTTCTCCTCCGCCCGCTGTTTCATCCGTCGGGCCTGATCGGCATCCATGGCCATTGGTTTTTCGCACAGGACATGCTTGCCGGCGTCGAGTGCATCCAGGGTCACCGGTGCGTGGAGATGGTTGGGCAGCGCAATGCTGACGGCATCGAGGTCGTGCCGCGAGAGCATTTGTTTGTAATCCAGGTAGCCCTCCACCCCTTCTCTGTCCTTCAGCACGGAATCCAGGATCTCCCGGTCAATATCACAGACGGCCACCACGGTGGCCTCCTGGCATGCTTCGTAGCCTTTCAGATGCGCCTGGCCCATGCCCAGCCCGATCACGCCGACGTTTAAGGTTTGCATCAGCGGCCTCCTTTTCGTATTGAAAAACAATGATGCGGCTGCGGACAATATGTTGAGTGCAGGATGTGATGTCAAATGCGAATGTGTGCTCATCTGTTTTCAGCCGGCGGGAAACGCCTCTATAATATGCGGTATATCCGGGTCATCACACAGGTGGACCTTTGCCGTGGAGTAGAGCATGAAGAAAATTTACGTCGCCGCCACCCGCCAGCATGACGGTAAAACCACTGTTTCCGTCGGCCTTTATTCGGCCATCAGGGAGAGGGGTTATTCGGCGTGTTTTATCAAGCCGGTGGGCCAGAACTACGTGGTGAGGGACGATGCGAAGGTCGATGAGGACGCGGTGGTGTTCAAGGAGGCCCTCGGTGCCGACGGAGAGGTGGGCGAGCTGAGCCCTATAACCGTGCCTCGCGGGTTCACGCAGGAGTACATTTTCAACCGCCGTCCGGAACAGATCCGATCGCGAATTATGAAAGCGTTCGAACATATCGCCGAGGGGAAAGACGTGGCCATTATCGAGGGCACCGGCCATGCCGGAGTGGGATCGGTTATAGATGCGTCCAATGCGGAGGTGGCGGAGATGCTCGGGGCCCATTGCGTGATCGTATCGGGCGGGGGTATAGGGCGGTGTATAGACGAGATATCGCTGAACCGGGCACTGTTTCACGAACGGGATGTGCCGGTTACCGGGGCCATCATCAATAAAGTCTACCGGGAGAAATATACCAAGGTGCGTCGTGCCGTCCGGCAGGGATTGCACAACGTGGGGGTTGAATGTCTCGGGGTGCTCCCCTTTATCCGGGAGCTTTCCTATCGGACCGTGGGGCAGATCAGGGAACAGCTGGAGTTCGAGGTGTTGACCGGCGAACAATACCTCTCCAACAAGGTCAAAAACATTCTGGTGGGGGCGATGGAACCGCAGAACATGGTGGGATACATCACGGACGGTAGTTTCGTGGTCCTTCCGGGGGACAGGGTTGATAATATAGTTATCTCCATCAATGCTCACCTGATGGGAGTGAAATCCTCCTCACCACACCTTTCGGGGATACTTCTGACCGGCGGGCTGACTCCCAACACAACTATAGTGAACCTGCTGTGTCAGGTGGACGTGCCCGTTTTACTGTGCGAGGACGACACGGCAACCTCCGCCTACCGGGTGCGGGAGCTGGTGGCCAAGATCACCCCCGATGATGAGGATAAACTCGCAATGGCCGGTCGTCTGATTCAGGACCATGTCGACGTGGATTCGATTCTGGCTAACTCGGAGGAGCGCTGAAAAAGGAAGGAGGATATCACTGTGCGATGTTGTGTCCGTCAATGTGAAGGGAATCGTTTGACACTGTTGGGAGCCGGATTGTTGTGGGGAATGCTTTTTCTGTTCTGTCTGTGCCCGGGCCACGCGGTATTCGGGGCGGAGGATGACAGCGCCGATGAATCGTCCCTGGAGGAGCTTCTGACCCTTCTTTTGCGGGAGGATAGCCAGTTCAGAGATCTCAAGTTCCGGTCCGTGGTGCGGGCCGCGACGGACCGTGAGGTTCTGCCCCTGGAGGCGGGGGAGAAGCCTGACGACAGGATCAGGGAGGTTCTGCAGAAGGACATGGCCGGAGTGATGGACCAACTCAACCGACCGGAAAGCCCCACGAATCAGGAGGGCCGTATAAATGAAGTCAGTGCCCATTTTGAACGGAAACTGCGCGAGAAAATAGATTCCAGAGAGGAATTCACCTGTGAGGTGCCGCAGAACGAAGAAGGCGACAGCCAGGTCAGCGGCTATCCGGACCTCCGGATGGTGCATACCCCGACCGGCCGGGTGGCGTATCTTGACCCCAAGCTTGTGGCGGAAGGAGCCCTCGATAATGGATTTCGGACCTTTTATTACAGCCCGAAGGGGCAGACCAACAAAATACTGGACGATGCGCACCATCTGTTGATCGGAATAGTGCACGACAGGAACACGGGCAACTGGGAGTTTCTGGACTGGCACCTGGTTGATCTGTATGATTTCACGGTCGACCTCAAAGCCGAATTCCAGGCCGGCAACGATGACCTTTACCGTCCCGAACTTCTGGTGGGGGATGAGGAGGGAGAGGATAAGGGAAGCGGCGAAGAGCAGGATTCGACAGGGCAGCAGCAGTAATTTCAGCGGGTGATTGAACCATGAAACCGGAAATAGCGGGAACAGGAATAGCCACTGTTGATCACCTTTACCGGGTCAGTGATGTGAACGCGTTGCCCGATGGACAGGTGCTGGAATACAGCGTCCAGGGCGGCGGTATGGCCGCCACGGCGATGGCGGCCGCCTCCAGGCTGGGAGCTTCCACCGCAGCGGTTTTATGTGTGGGGGATGACAGGGAAGGGGAGGAAGTGCTGGAAGGTCTTCAGCTGATGGGCGTTGATACCTCCCTGTGCCGGCGCAAATCCGGAGCAACCCCGGTGATTTTGGTGCTGGTTGATGCGAGAACCGGGGAAAGATATTTTGTGCCCCGCCGGGGCGAGTCCCCGCTGCCCGGCCCGGAGGATATGGAGTGGGATCTGCTCGGGGACGCCAATATCTTGCTCGTGGATTCATGTGCCCGCGAGCCGGGCGAGATCCTGCGGCGCGGCCAGGAAATGGGGCTTACAACCATGGTGGATATGGAATTCGAGGATGGTGAAGAGGCGGACTGGATTCGTGCCGTCGACGTTTACATTGGCGGGGGAGACCGGCCGGAGTGGCGGGGAACCCCCGAAGTTGCCGTGGAGGCCGCCAGAAACATGCTCAACAGGGGGCCGCATACCTCGATTATGACGATGGGAAGTGCCGGTTGTGCGGGCGTCGGGCCGGAGGGAGACTTTCATATACCGCCCTTTGATGTGGAGGTTGTGGACACCTGTGGGGCGGGGGACGTCTTCAGAGGAGCTTATGCGTATGCCCTGGAACGGGGCTGGCGGGCACGTCACTGTGCGGCGTTTGCCTGCGCTGCCTCAGCGCTGTGCACCACCCGGCTCGGGGGACGGGCCGGACTGTCCACCGCCGACGAGGTCGCAGCGTTGCTTCTTGAGGACCGAAGGCAGGGACCCTGGAACGAGCTGACAGGGTAGTTTTCGCTGGTCGATTGGCCCGAACGTGTTGACACCTCCGGGATCCTCTCCTACCATATTTCGTCCAAATCACGAC
The DNA here is from genome assembly GCA_046539705.1 of Candidatus Brocadiia bacterium. Lineage (GTDB taxonomy): Bacteria > Planctomycetota > Brocadiia > SM23-32 > SM23-32 > CAZXYF01. Next base: position 6,825 of record JBKHGK010000049.1, read on the forward strand.
CCTCATTTGTGATCGGATATTGCCCATGGAACTGCTCATTGCGACAAATAATCCGGATAAATACGCGGAGATGAGAGAATTGATGTCCGACCTCCCGGTCGATCTGTTCTCTCTGGAGGATTTTCCACACACCCCCGAGGTGGAGGAGGACAGACCGACCTTCGCCGGCAACGCTGCCAAAAAAGCCTCCGAAATGGCCCGGTTGACCCGGATGCATGCCGTTGCGGACGATTCCGGGCTGTGTGTGGATGCGCTTGACGGCGCGCCGGGGGTTTACAGTGCGCGATACGCCGGCGAAAGCGGGACGTACCGGGACGTATGCCAGAAACTTCTGCGCCAGATGAGAGATGTGAATGACAATGAGAGGGGGGCGCATTTTGAGTGTCACATAGCACTTTCCGATCCGGACGGCAACATTCGTCTGCGAACGCAGGGCCGGTGCGAGGGCGCAATCACCCGACAGCGGAGAGGAGGACGGGGGTTTGGCTATGATCCCGTATTCCTGTATCTTGAGGCCGGAAAGACCTTTGCACAGATGATGCCGGAGGAAAAGCACAAATTCAGTCATCGGGGTGAGGCGCTGCGGGAGTTCAAACCGAAGTTCGAAGAGTATCTCGAAACCCCGGAGAACTTTTCTCCGAAACCCATTGATCCGCCGGATGAGGATGAGCCGCTCATTGATATAGAGGAGTTCAAAGAGAAACGATGAAAAAAGCAATTTTATTGCTACCCCCTGGGAACAGGGACCGAATCTATGGCGAGGAACAGATCGAAGCCCTCAACGAGCTGGTCGATCTGACCGACTGCTGTGAGGACGTCGGAGATCTCGATGCGTTGCGACCGGTGCTGGGAGAGGCGGAAATTATCTGTTCTGGGTGGGGGATGATGCCGCTTGACGAGGAGTTTCTGGAAGCGGCTCCGCGACTTGACGCGGTCTTCTACGGGGCCGGTTCGGTGCGCGGATTCGTGACCGAGAGCTTCTGGGAACGGGACATCCTGCTCACAAGCGCCTGGTCGGCGAATGCCATACCGGTGGCGCAAACAACGGTCGCGCTGATGGTCATGTCTCTGAAAAATGCCTTTGAGTGCCGACGTCTCACGCGGGAGGAAAAAAGCTTCCAGAAGGCGGATCGGATTCGCGGAATGTACGGTGCCAAAATCGGTATCATTGGCGTGGGGCAGATCGGCCGGAAAGTGCTCGAGCTGTTGCAGAACTACGATGTGGAACTGTTCTGCCATGATCCGTATCTGTCCGAAGATGAAGCCGGTGACCTGAACACAACCCCGTTGACGCTCAAGGAACTTTTTGAAACCTGCGATGTTGTATCGTTGCATGCTCCCAACATCCCCTCCACCCAGAATATGATCACCGGGGAACACTTCGGAGCCATGAAGGACGGGGCGGTATTTATAAATACCGCTCGAGGCGCTCTTATCAGAGAAGATGAAATGATTGCGGAACTGAAGACCGGGCGGATTGCGGCATGTCTGGATGTGACTCACCCGGAGCCGCCGCCCCCGGGAAGCCCGCTTTATGAGATGGATAACGTGTTTCTGACTCCCCATATTGCCGGTGCATTAGGGGAGGAGTGCAAAAGGATGGGCGACTATGTGGTGGAAGAAGTGAGACGCTATCTGCGAGGGGATCCGCCCGCGTATCCGGTTACACGGAAGATGATGGAATGGATGGCATGAACTGAATTGTAACTTTCAATGCGAAGGAGTTGACGATGCAGATCCTGCTGAATTCGATTGCCGTTGAACCAAATCGCTGGTCCGAGGGGAAAATCCCTCATTTTCGTCTTGAGTCGCTGCTGGAGGATATAGCCCGGGCCGGCTTTGATGCCATCGAGGTGTGGCAGAATCACCTCGCGCTGCTGGAGGGTGAAGAGGTGGAATCCCTGGTCGAAACCGCACGCTCATTCGATCTCGGTTTCCCGATCATAGGAATGTACCCCCGTTTCCACCTGGAAGGAGAGGAGCGAGAGGCCGAACTCAACCGGTTTCGCTCGATGGCCGAAAAGATGAACCTCATCGATGCGGATATCATAAAGCTTATGCCGGGAGGGCTTCCCAGCGGCGATCTGAATCCCGAACTGTGGGAAAAATCCGTCGGTTTTATGAGGGAGGTCCTGGAGGCGACGGCGCAGTATGACATCCTTTTTACGCTCGAAACCCACGGCGGCACCGTGGCCGATGACCCTGATGCCCTGGAACGGTTCATGGAGGACCTGAACTCGGAGCGGATTGAGGTCTGCTGGCAGCCGTATGATTTCAGCAGCACCGGCAAGGCCATCAAATTGTTCGACAGATTTTCGGGCGAAATTACTCATCTGCACCTCCAGGGCCGCAAAGGCGGTGACATGGAGCTGCTTGAACATGCGGATATCGATTACCGTCAGGTGCTGGGCCATATCTTCAACAGCGACTTTGACGGCTACATCTCCATCGAGTTCGTCCGTGACTGCGTCGTTGATTCACCGGATAAATTTGACCTGCAACGGGTCCTGGATAATGCTCGCCGGGACAGGGAGTTTGTGGAGAGTATTCCGGGTTACAGCGCCGGCTGAGAATGCTTTCCCTTTTGATCTATTGCTGGGAGGGGCCGGGCAAGTGTTCGGGAGATTACGTGCACGGGGCCGATGATGTGGACGTCCCGTGCGCATAAGCC
>JBKHGK010000050.1:0-9494 GCA_046539705.1 Candidatus Brocadiia bacterium
TCTGACCTCCTTAGCGATGCCGTCCACCTTTTTTATTCACAGACACGAGCGCTCGGTCCCGCAGCTCCGGGGCCAAACCGCTGTTGCCAGTACCGTTGAAAACACTCTGTTGTTATAATCCTGTCTGTGACCTTGCGATTCACGTTTCCTGCAGTTGCTTTTAGAACAATCAATGCTTGCGGTTTGGTGAAATATGCGGGATTACCCACCACTGCCAGAAACGCGCACCGGGAACGACTGGACTCAGCACTCAGAACTTAGACCTTAGTTCTGACGCTTAAAGGAGGGGAAGAATGGTCGGGGCGCCCGGATTCGAACCGGGGACCTCTACACCCCCAGTGTAGCGCCCTGAGCCAAACTGGGCCACGCCCCGACGTGAGAATGGGAATTATACGAAAACCCCGGTCCGGACGCAAATCACATCCTCGAAACAGCGAATCTGCCCGGTGAATTTTTACAGATACTCATGGACCTGTTTGACCCGAAGGCGCCGTCCGATCTCTCAGATTGCGCGATGACATACACGACCGGGTCATGGACTGTTATGAACCTTCTGGGCTCATAATCAAATCATTCATTGGATCCTTTTTCGTCGTTGCTCCGGCTGTTTTCCCGTCCGGTTATTTTTGCCGGCCATGCCCGGAGAGATTAACCTCTTGCTCAAAATTCAGTAACATCGAAACGGACAGCGATGAGGGCAGAAGCATCAGGGCGCGCCGCCGCGAGGCCCTGTATCTCCCCCATGATTTCCGGCACGCGGGAGCCGGATGAGTCCCGTGGCCGGTGTCCGAAACGACCGGAATCAGGTGGGGAGTCTGGCGGGAAAACGTCTGCCAGCGAGAGTCAGAAAAGGCCCGCCCCGCACATCCCTTCTGCAGCTTCCACCTTGACTTCATGGATGGACGGCATATAATTTAGGCAGTTGTCGGCTACATATAGAACAAAAAATACTGATCTTGTCTGGAGGCAGTGATGAACACTTTTGCCAAAGTGATGGTGGTAGTTGTATTGCTTTTGAGCTGTGGTTTTGCCGTCTCGCAGATGGCGCTGTATTCCAAACGTGAGATGTGGCGGGAGAAGTACGTGGAAACCCATGATCAGCTGGAAGACACGAGCTCACGGGCCGAGGATCTTGAGGACGAGCTCTCTGACGTGCGCAGTGACCGCGAGCAGGTGAAACAGCGCAAGGACAGAGAAATCAAAGATCTGGAAGAAAAGGTTGAGAACAAAGACCTTGAGATTACAAAACTGGAGCGGGACAATGAGGACCTGGAAACTGATCTGAAAGATGCACGAAACAGAATGGAAAGTCTCGGGGATAGGATGGAGGAGAAAAACGGGGTTATTGAGGAACTGGAGTCGAAGGTGGCGGAGCTGGATGAATCTTTGAAGGATAAAATCACGGATAATGATGAGTTGAAAGACGAGGTTCGGGAGAAAACCAACCGCATAGATTCGTTGGACGAGAAGGTGGCCGAACTTGAGGAGCAAAAACGCAAACTTGCCGAGGAACGCGAGGAGCTTGAGAGCGTCCTTTCCCAGATGGAAGCAAGGGGCATTCACACGGATATCAGCGAAGTTCCTGCAATCGACGCACAGGTGGTGCGCGTGGACAACGAAGTGGGAGCCGTCGTGCTGAACCGGGGTAAAAATGCCGACGTTAAGGTCGGTTACCCATTCACCATCTACCGGGGGCAGGAATTTGTTGCCCGTGCCCACGTAATGGAAGTGCATGAGGATTACAGCCTTGCGCGGATCGACAAAGAACTTACATGGAAGGATCTCGAAACGGGGGACGACGCCACCACTCGCATCCAGTAATCTCACTCCATGGAGTCCTCAGATGTTCGACAATATTTACGTCAAGGCCTTTCTCGTGGGGGCATGTGCCATGCTCTGCGTGGGAATCGGGCTAACCGGATGGGAGCTGTATCAGTATTCTGTTCCCGCTGAAGATGCCCCGGAAGCCAGAGAAGAGGAATCCGCCGGCTCCCCGGCCGATGAGGATGAGGAGAACGACTCGGAATCTGCAGAAGATGACTCCTCCGAATGATTAATCCTGTTCACCGTCAGTTCAATGCGAGGGGTAACAGTGGCAAAAGATAACGACTGGTCGATCAAAAAGTTTCTCAGCCTCACGATGAATCTGGGAGCCCCCGACTTGGGTATCGACCTTGGGACGGCCAACACTCTGGTCTGTATCCCCGGAAAGGGTGTCGTGCTGATGGAACCCTCCGTGGTGGCGGTTAAAAACACCAAACCCCCGGTCGTCGCCCTGGATGGTAAAGCAGTGGGATATGAGGCAAAACGGATGCTCGAGCGAGTTCCCGAAAACATCCGCGCGATCAGACCGCTGAGGGACGGGGTCATCGCCGATTTTGACCTCACCGAGATCATGCTCCGGTATTTCATCAAACGAGTCCAGAAACACGCCTGGGGGGGACGCCCTCGCATGGTTATAAGTGTGCCCAGCGGTATCACGGCGGTGGAGAAAAAGGCCGTCAAAAGCAGCGCTATCAACGCCGGAGCCCGGAAGGTCTATACGATTCCGGAGTCCAAGGCCGGCGCTCTCGGTGCGGGGCAGCCGATAGGGGAACCTCTTGGAAGTATGATCATCGACATAGGTGGCGGAACCACAGAGATCGCCGTGCTGAGTGTGGGGGAGATCGTAACACTGGAGAGTTTCCGGGTGGCGGGTGATGAAATGGACGAAGCCGTCCGGGATTATGTGCGCGACGTCTATGGGCTGGAGATCGGTCTCCGCACCGCCGAAGAGGTCAAAATCGCCATCGGATCCGCTCATCCCCTGTCACAGGAACTCAAGTGCGAGGTGCAGGGTAAAGATATAGCCGCCGGACTGCCCCGAAAAATGCAGATCACCAGCGAGGAAGTCCGCGAGGCCCTCCAGCCGCCCATAGAACGCATAGTGGAAGCCGTTCGAAGCTGCCTTGATGAGACCCCGCCGGAGCTGGCCAGTGACCTTCTGGACACCGGAATCACCCTTGTGGGCGGAGGCTCCATGCTTCCCGGATTGGAGTCGCTGCTCAGCGAACAAACCGGCCTGTCGGTAAGCACCGCCGAGGACCCGATAACGGCGGTCGCACGCGGGACCGTAAAATTGCTGGAAAAACTCGATGAATACGAGGATGTGCTGGCCGAGAGCGAGGAATAGCATCCTGGCCCGCATATTTCATGAATTCCGACGGGATATTACTATAACCCATGTCTGACTCTGGCCCTACCACGTATGCGGGATATCATTCCTGCTGTTCGAGGTATTTCCGCTTGGCCCTTCCCACCGCCAGATGCGCCTGACGTGTCGGCTCGGGCATTTTATAGCGAATCGCACATTCAAGAACCATCTCCCAGGCATCCCTCTGATTACACAGGTGGCCCGGACTGACAAAGACGGGCTTCACATCCGTGCGAGTTCGTAGAACTGTCCCAATCCGTTCGCCGTCCTCGATCAAAGGGACATGAGCACCTTTCTCACTGCCCGGCGGTTCGTTTTCACCGATCAGCCTGCTTTTCGCACATCCGATGGATGGTATATCGAGCCAGAGGCCGACGTGAGCCGCAAGACCGAGCCGCCTCGGGTGGGCGATCCCCTGCCCGTCGAAAATGACCACATCCGGACGCGTTTTGACTTTCGAAAAAGCCCTCAGAACGGCCGGCCCCTCTCGGAATGAAAGCAATCCCGGAATATAGGGAAAATCAGCCTCCCGCCGAACACTTCTTGTCTCCACAATCTCCATATCCGGATAAGTCATTATCACAACGGTCGCAAAAAACAGCCCCTCCTCCCGGCTGAATGCCATATCCGCCCCGGCCACGAACTCTACAGGCTCGGGCAGAGGCATGAATCGCACACGGTCCTTCAGCTCACATTGTATCTGCCGGGCTTCCGCATAGGACACCTCCCATTCGTGAAGTTCACGAGATATATCCAATATGACCTCCTCTTCCTTTTTCCCGCATTCCTCACACGCCAGCCATATAAACAAGCACTGCGCAGAGATAGAACTGGCCGTCGATCATCGCTTCCCCGAGTTCCGCCTCGGGCAATCCGTTTCTCCGAAACATAACCGCATTGAGCATACCAAAAACAACTCCCGCCGAGAGGAAAAGTCCGGTGCCCTGCACCAACCCCGGAACCACCACGGCCAGAAGCACAGCCAGCTCCGCCCCAAACAGAGCCATCAATGCATGAAAACTGCGCTCCGGCCCGAGCACCACGGCAAGAGTCTCCTGCCCCGCCAGCTGGTCCCCCTCCACATCGTCCATATCGGTGAGCAGAGTGCGGTGAAAGGCGAGCATAAACGCAAAACAGGCCACGGAAACAAGGGCCAGATGGGAGGAGCCCGATGATACAGCTATCCCGGGAATCAGCACCGTCATGACGGCCCAGGCCATCCCCACAAAAAGCTCCTTTGATCCCGGTATGTTCTGTATGCCCTGCACCCGCAGCCATCCACCTATCCCCCGTTCGGGCGGGAGAAAGTACAATAATCCGACCGCGTGCCCGAGGCAGACCATGAGAAAGGGAAGCCAGCCCAGCAGATACCCCACAACCAGTGACCCTACAACCCCCGCAACACCAAACCCGGCAAGCCATCCGGCATGTTTTCGGAGGAACTTACCCCTTTTCGGTTCATCCAGGTACATGGTGTCGCGCTTGCTGTACTGATGGAGCAGATGCTGTGACATCACGAACAGCCCGGCGAGCAGCGCTGCCAGCCACACTTTCCGGCCCTCCAAGCCCAGTATTCGCGCGTTGGCCGCGGTCAGTGCGGCCGCTCCCCCACCCACCACAGCATTGCACCTCACAGGTACGGCCACAAGCCGGCGCAGCCAGTGGGTAAGCGATCTGGTGGCACGCTGATGTTCACTGCGAAGCCGGCCCATAACCCGTCTTATCATCCAGTTCGCCGTTGACGCCCCCGCGGTCACGCCAATTCGATCACATCCCAGCAAATCGCTGAGAGGCAGCTCATCTTCAGTCTCAATGTGATAGGTGGGAGTCCCCGTTCCCGAACATATATCGGCAAGCCGCCGGGTGTTGGCGCTGTTATAGCCCCCAACAACGATCATTGCATCCACTTTCTCGGCCAGGCTTCTTGCCTCGGCCTGCCGTTTATGGGTAGCCCGACAGATCGTATCAAAAACTTCACATTTCTCATATTTATCCCTCAGGAGCCCCACCACTTCTTCGAAAACCGATTCATCCTGGGTGGTTTGAGCCACTACGACCACCTTTTCCATATCGGGTAAATGCTCCACCTCTTCCGGGTCCTGTACCACGGTTCCGTTCTTCCCCGCGTAACTGAGGACCCCCTCCACCTCCGCGTGCCCGGGGTCGCCCACTATCAAACAATGATACCCCTTCCGGGTATATTCTTGAGCTATCTTCTGGACTCGAGTTACGTGTGGACACGTGGCGTCGATAACCGTATCGTAGTCCCTCTTCAGATCTCGCTTTTTTTGCGGGGAGACTCCATGAGCCCGGATCAGGACCGTACCGCCGCTTTCATCGCCATCTCTGGTTCTAACCCCTTTCCTTTCAAGCACATCCAGCACCTGCCGGTTGTGGATAAGCGGCCCATCCGTCACTATAGGACGTTCGGTTCCCGGATTACTGGCCGCCTCCAGAGTCCTGGTGAGTGCCCTCCTTACCCCCATGCAGAAACCGGCCGTCTCCGCCAGAATTATTTTCATGTCGTCCCGAGCCATGGTTTTCCTTTTGCATTTTTGACCGCATCCGGTGACAATTGTACGTTATGCCTATTTCACGTGTCAAAATCCGCCGGTCCCCTCCTATCCTCCGAAGGGCGACCCATCTGCGTGATGCGGTGTTCTCCGCCCATGCGGTGTACGCCGTCCTGCTCCTTATTCTGATCTCTCTGGGGGCTTCACGCCCCAGTGCGGCTGAAGAATCCGGCGAACCGAATATGAGAGAGGCGGTGGATAAAATCGTCCGGATGGCCCAATCATCCACTGATGCACCTGATGAGGAATTTTTAGTGTGCATACCGAGTGATCCATCGGAACGTACCCGCTTCAGTGCATTTCTTGCGCGCCATCGGCTGGGAAAGGACACCTTTCCGATGTATGACCGGCCATTCCCGCGAATAACCATCTCCACTGATCGGACCATCCCGGCCTGGCTCACCGTTTCTGAGCTCCGGGGCAATGGGCTGCCCCAGCAATCATATATACTGCTGATCCGGGCGCACAAAGAGGACAGTGACGACCACAGTTTACATGCTGGGGTATATCGGCCGGGGGGCGGAGCGCCGGTGGCAAGGGAAACCGTACACTACACCCCTGGATCCACGGCAAAAAATCTCCGGGAATCCCGGAGACAACCCATTAGTTCCTCCGACAGGGACTGGCTGAATCTGCTGTCTCATCTTTTTCCGCCCTATCAGCCGGACGAAGATTCCGCCGATGCCGTGGCTGTCCACGAGGGACTGTATCTCTTTCACCGGAGCCTATGGGAGCTCTCGGCCGAAAGACTGAGCTCGATCGGATCCAATCCGCCAGAGGGCATAATCCTGTATCTGACCATCGCTTTGCAGTTTGCCGACCAACCGGACACCGCCCGCAACGTGGTTGATGAGGCAATTCAGCGGAGGCCGGATAACGGACCTCTGTATGCGCTCAAAGCCTGGCTTTTCCTCCGCCAGAAGGCTCCTGGCGACGCCCTGATGCTCCTGGAACAGGCGCGTCTTTCCGACGTGGCACGAGAAGGTCTCTACTACCTCGCCAGACATCTGCTTGAAAGAGAGCGTAACAACAGCGACGCCGCCCGAGATGCCCTTGAGGACGCCTCCGGTCACCTTTCGAAGCACCCCGAAGTCCAGGCCCTGGCCGCCTCGTTCTACTGGGAAGTGGGCGAGCTGGAAAAAGCCATTGATCACTACCAACGGGCAATAGAGAACGGTGCGGACGGGAATCAGGACCTATGGGTGGAACTGGGCATGGCCCTGCACGCATCGGGCCAAAAACAGGAGGCCGTTGAAGCATATCGCGAGGCCTTCCAGATCAATCCCACCAAACTGTCCGTTGCACGCCAGCTCGCGGATATGCTGCAATCAATCGGACGTCACACTGACGCCCTGGAGGTGTTCGCCACAGCGGCCCGGGAGGAAACCACCGATCCGCGACTTCACCTCATCTGGGGACGGGCGGCCGCCGAACTCTGGCAGACCGATCAGGCAATTAAGGCCTTCAGCAGAGCAGCGGACAATGACGGGCCGGAGGCCATGGGAGAGCTGTGCAGAATGCATATACGGAAACAGGAATTTCGTGAAGCTGACGAACTTATCTCCGGGATAGATGACAGATACGAAGATTATCCCCAGCGGCCAATCCTATCGGCCGAACTGGCCATCGCGCGAGCCAAATTTGACCGCGCCGAAAAGATACTGCAGGATGCGGCCGATAACGCGGCAACAGAGGCGGAGGCGCATCTTCTGCTCTCGCGTATTGCCCGGGAAAACGGAGAAGCAAAAGATGCAACGCACCATGCACAGGTAGCCGTAACGGCCCATGCCACCCCGGCCGCCTACACCGAGCTTGCCCTGGCCTATGCCGACAGAAAGGATTATGATCGGGCTCAGTCCGCCGTCGACAAAGCCCTGGAACAATTTGATCCCACTCCCGAACTGCTGCAGGCCCGAATACGCATCCATTTGGCCCGGGATGACATCGAAAAAGCATCCGAAGTGATGGAAAAGGCCGTCGAGCTCAACCCGTATAATCCCCTCACTCACTGGCTGGCCGGCAAGATATCTCTCAAGCGTGACCAACCCGAACGCTGCGCGGAACACTGGACCGAAGCGGTGGAACTCAATCCATGGGACGCGCAGATGCACTGGGAGCTGGCAGAGCTGCTTCACAAAAAGCTGCAACGCCCACAAAAGGCCTTGCCCCATTATAAGGAACACTCCGACCTTGACGGAGAAAACGCCCCGGCCGCCCGCGAACGCATGCAGTCCCTTCAGGATAATTGATATAAACAGGGCATATGACAATTCCGCTTTTGTATCCCGGGATAATCCGCTAACATGTTTTCTGTTCGACGGTTTATTCACCTAAGGTCAATTTATTTGGGGTAAGAGCATGGCGGTGGAAAGCAATAGTTTTTCTTTCAGCACCGAAGCCGAACTGGATATTGTCGATATCACTGACAATGTTGCCAATATCGTGGGAGAGTGTGATATACACAACGGCATAGCCACTGTCTTCGTACCCGGCTCGACCGGAGCCATCACAACTCTCGAATATGAACCCGGACTGGTGCAGGATATGGCCGAGTTCTTTGAACGGGTTGCCCCCAGAGACGCCAGCTATCGCCATGAGGAACGCTGGCATGATAAGAACGGACACTCCCATATTCGCGCCAGTATAATCGGGCCGTCCCTCTCAGTTCCGTTCCGTGACGGGCGACTGATGCTGGGCACCTGGCAGCAGATAATTTTTCTGGACTGTGACGTGCGCTCCCGCGAAAGGGAGATCGTTGTGCAGATTTTTGGTGACAGAGAGTAAGTTGGACAGTGTCCCATTCAGACCCTTTATGAGGCATTAAGCGATGAACAGACATGAACAAGCGACGCAAATCCGTGAGACTGCTTTTGTTGCCGTTCTCCGCGCTGATAGTTCCGAACAGCTTATAGATGTTGCTCAGGCTTTGAAAGCCGGAGGATGTAACCTTATTGAAGTTACGATGACCACTCCGGGAGCTCTCGAGACCATCGAACAGGCAAGCGATGCGCTCGGTGAGGAGGTTCTGCTGGGGGCCGGGAGCGTTCTTGACGCCGAAACGACCCGGCTGGCCATCCAAGCCGGTGCCCAGTACATCGTCAGTCCCGTCACCGACTACCCCACAATCGAGATGGCTCATCGGTATGACAAGGTGGTAATGCCGGGGGCTTATACGCCAACGGAGGCGATCAACGCCTATAAAGCCGGCGCAGATTTCGTGAAGATTTTCCCCGCCAGCGTGGGCGGTCCACAATACATCAAGGCGCTCCTGGCACCCATGCCCCAGCTGGCGCTCGTCCCCACCGGCGGCGTCAATCTGGACACCATCCAGGAGTTCATCAGGGCCGGTGCCGCCGCGTGTGGGGTCGGCAGCGCCCTTGTTGATAAAGAGGCGTTGCGTCAGGGGGATATGGACCGCATCAAACAGAATGCTGAAGCATTCATGGAAAAGGTGCGGGACGTCCGTGGGTGACCGACTTTCCCCCCATTCACAGATCCCCAGGGCCGCCATCAGACCTCTACTCAGCTGCCGGCCCTCCCCCCGCTCTTCCACGACAGCGCCACTTTTGCCCGCATATTTCACAAACCTCAAACGTTAATTATTCTAAAAGCAACCTCAGAAAACGGGAATCGCAAAGTCACAGACAGGTTTATAACAACTCGGTGTTTTTAGCAGTACCGGCGACACCTGCTGGATGCTGGCCGCGAGTAGGTCCCGACCGCCGGGC
>JBKHGK010000051.1:0-9490 GCA_046539705.1 Candidatus Brocadiia bacterium
CCTGTTGTTATAAACCTGTCTGTGACTTTGCGATTCACGTTTGCTGAAGTTGCTTGTCGAATAATTAAGGCTTGAGGTTTGTGAAATATGCGGAATAGATGTACATTTCCATGCTACCGGATGTAATTTTTACGCGACGCCAGAAGGCCGCACGGCGGAATATTTTCTCAGTTCTCAAAGGATCCATCGGTTTCGGGGTGTACAGCGAGAATTGAAGCCCGAATTGTTTGCCCCACTCCGGCCGCATCCTGTAATATACCGGCTTTGAGAGAAGGTAAGACTTCTCTGATGTCAGGTCTATTCCAACCCCAGCGAAGGATTATTTTGTCTATGTCGAAGCGTATTATTTTTGCAAATGTGGAAGACGAGTCTGCTTTGCGGCTTCGGGAGTATCTGGAGGCCGGTGACTATCGGCTCGAAGAGTTCTCCAGCTGCGACCGGGTGCGTGAACGCATTGCGTCGGGGGATATCGATCTGCTGATTCTGGGGGTGCCACTTCCCGATGGTTCGGAGGAAGATGTGTGTTCGGATCTGCATGATCGGCCCTCAACGGCGGGAGTCCCGATTATTGCGCTGTTTGACTCGGAGGAATACGGGGATGATTTTGTTGAAAAAGCTCTGGAGATGGGAGCGGACGAAGTGCTTCAGAAGCCGCTCCGGAGACCGGATGTGCTCATGCGCACCCGAATGCTTCTGAGATTTAAAGAGTTGAATGATGACCTGAGGGAGAGAAATGAGAGCCTTCGCGGCGCCAATCAGGAGCTTTCTGCCAGAAATCAGGAGCTGGAACAGGGTATGGAGATGGCCCACCGGCTCCAGCAAACGCTCCTGCCGCAGGAGTATCCGGACGTCAAAAATGTCTCCTTCACCCATCTTTATACGCCGGCGGACGTCATAGGGGGGGATATATTCCAGATCGCGGGAATGTCCGATAACAGGGCGGTCATCTTTCTCAGCGACGTGAGCGGGCACGGTATCAGAGCAGCGCTGGTCACCAGTATTCTGAAGGCCGTTTTTGAGCATATCAACCTTACTGATAAAACCGTGACCGAGATTCTCAAGGACCTGAATTCGCGGTTCCGGAACATCATGGGGGGGCTGTCTCCTCATATTTTTGCCACCGGTTTTCTGATGATAATCGACGGCCAGCACAGGTCGGTCAATGTTGCCAGTGCGGGGCATGTCTGTCCCTTCCTGGTGAGCAAGTTCAACAAAAGCTGCGAGCCGCTGATGGAGCCCGAGGAGACCGGACCGGCACTGGGTTTCTTCGCGGATCCTGAGTTTCCCACCATCTCACGGGATCTCTCAAGCGGAGATATAGTGCTCGGGTTTACTGACGGAGTATATGAAGTGGTTGACGCGGAAGGTCAGATGTACGGGCTGGATCGGCTGCGGCAGTTTATCGCACGTCATGCCCGCCTTGTGCCCAGAGATCTGATCGAGAAAATCGTGAGGGAGACCGAGGAGTTTCGAGGAGTACGGAAAAGACCGGACGATGTGTGCCTTGTAGCGGTTGAAGTGCACTGAACACGGGCATGGGATATTCCGGCTCCGCTTTCACCGCCGGTGAGCCCGGGCTGCATCCGGTGGGGGGCGCTTTTCTCCCGGGTTTTGAGTTCTGCAGGGCCTCCCACGGGATAACGTGCTCAGATGGAAGGGACTCGTGTATCCCAGCTGCAGGCGGACGGGTCGGATCTCGGTCCGGTTCGTCCTGGACTGTGGCGGCCATGCCGTCGTTTGCAGCCAAGCCACAAGGCCCCTTTCACCGATTTATCCCCCCTCCTGAAAACGTCGGAAAAGCCGGTCGCCGACAAACAGCAGCACCACCCCCGTTACGGCGCCGGCATAAATGTCGACCACGTAATGGTATCGACAGTACACAGTTGCAATACACAGAAGGATCACCATCACACAGTGTAGATGGCGGACGCGCGGCAGTTCCTTCCAGGAGAAATAAAGAGTGGCGAGTGCCACCGCCACATGGCTGCTGGGAAAGGCCGCCCCGAGGGCCTGAAAGTTCTCATAGACGAAGTCCATCACGTGGAAAAAAGGTCCTGCCCGTACGGTATCCGGGAACGGAAGGGGATAAAAGCCGAACATCTCCTCCTGGGGGATACCCGCCACCGGCTCCCAGAAGACCCGTGCACCCACCACCGGAAAGATTATGTAGATCAGAAAACAGACGTAGAACATGAAGGAAACCACGCTCACATAGTGAAAACATTTGCGTGTGCTCTGCGCGTAAAGAGCAAGTCCCACCCCCACAATCATTACGTAGTAGGAGAAGTAGGAGATATAGAACAGCTCGCTCACCCAGGTCATGGGAAATCGGGACATCAGGTTTATGGAGGGCTGCCCCCCGAACAGGGCGGCGTCCATTGAAATGAACACTTCATCCAGGTACCCATCGATAAAAATCTGGTTGAGCTCGCCGGTCTCCCGGTAGAAGGCTATATAAAACAGGACGGGATAGAAGTGTCTGAGCAGTTTTATCACGCGATTGCTCGTGTGTGCCGCGTAGCTGCGGATCAGCGCATGGACGGCGATCATCGCGAGCCCATGACCGGCCAGGAGCCACCAGCGGTTTGCCACCTCCTGCCCGCCGAACGCAATCAGAGCGGCCAGCAGAACCAGATAGATCTGGGTTGCGTAGTCGATAAAGCTGTAATGGCGGGAATCCAGCGGATTCTCCCCGTCGGAGGATATGTCTGGCGAAGAGACATCCGCGGGATGGGATTGGGTCTCGGTCATCTGGACTTTTCTCCGGTTGGCTGATCCACCCTGGTGAACGGTTCACTACTACGGTCGTGGAGAGCCGACTATTGTAATCTCACAGCCCGCTGGCCGAAAGCGTGACGGATTCACTTTCGCCAGCGGCGGCCAGGTTGTACAGTATCCGACAGGTGGGTGAAATCTCCACTGTCTGTTGCAACCAGACGCTCCTGCATCCGGAAGTCTACCCAGAATTGAGAGGTGCCGAAGTATGAGGATTGTTATCACCGGTCCAAAGGGGGCCGGCAAAACAAGCGTCGGCGAGCTGCTGGCGGAACGGTTGGAAGTGGAGTTCGTGGATACCGATGATCTCATTGAACGGCTGTATCTCTCCAGAACGGGGGAGGAAAAAAGTTTTCGGGAGATATATCGTGATAGGGGCAGGGAGTATTTCAGGGATCTTGAGAAGGAGGCCATCCGGGAGCTTGCCAGCAAACAGTGGTGCGTGATATCCACCGGAGGTTCAGCCCTGATGAATCCGGAATCGCGCCGGATGCTCCGCCCCAGAGCGGTCTGGGTGTATCTGGACGTGACGCCGGATGTGCTCTGGGAACGGGTCTCCCGGGACGGGATTCCGGCTTTCCTGGATGATTCGGATGAGCCGGAAGAGCAGTTCGCGCGCCGCATCAGTCGGACCCGAGATGTGCTTCTCCCGCACTGCGACGCCGTGGTGGAGTGTGAAGAGGAAACCCTGGCCGAGGTGACCACGGCGGTGAGGGATCGAATCGGCGAAGAGATCGAGGTCCGGGCGGAAGCCCCAAATACCTTTGGAGACCTCATTACAATCACGACATTTGGCGAGAGTCACGGGCCGATGGTGGGGGCTGTGCTTGACGGGCTACCCCCCGGGATCGAGGTCGACTCGGAGTTCATCCAGAAAGAGCTTGACAGAAGACGGCCCGGGCAGAGCTCCCTCTCGACACAGCGCAACGAGGCCGATAAAGTCAGAATTGTCTCGGGCGTATTCGAAGGAAAGACCACCGGCACCCCGATGGCTCTTCTGATCGATAACAAGGACAGTCATTCGAAGGACTATGAGCCCTACCGCGACCTGTTCCGGCCCGGGCATGCGGATTTTACGTTCTGGCGCAAATACGGGATTCGGGACCATCGGGGCGGAGGCCGCTCCTCCGGGCGGGAGACGGCTGCGCGGGTGGCAGGAGGCGCCGTTGCCCGGCAGGTCCTCCAGGATCGCGGCGTCCGTCTCAGAGCCTGCACCGTTCGGATTGGACAGGTGGAAGCTGAAAGAATGAACTGGGACGAGGTGGAAAAGAATCCGGTCAGGGCCCCGGATGCACGCAGCGCGGAGATGATGCAGAAAGAAATTGAGGATGCGCGTCGAGATGGCGATTCAGTGGGCGGACTCGTCTACGCGGAGGCGGTCGGATTGCCGGCCGGGCTCGGGGATCCGGTCTTTGGTAAGCTCGATGCCCGCCTCGCACGGGCCGTGGTGTCGATCGGAGCGGTCAAAGGAGTTGAATTCGGTGCGGGGTTCGACGTGGTGGAGCGGCGGGGCAGTAAAAACAACGACGAGATGGCCGACGGGCAGTTTTTGACCAACAACGCGGGCGGAGTGCTCGGCGGCATTTCCAGCGGCGCCCCCCTCGTTCTCCGCGCGGCCATAAAACCAACGCCGTCCGTCTCCACCGAACAGCGTACCTGCGATGTTGACGGTGAGAATCGAACGGTCACCATTGAGGGACGCCATGACCCCTGCATAGCTCCGCGGATCGTGCCGGTGATAGAGAATATGATGGCTCTGGTATTGCTGGACGCCTGGATGATCCAGGACAGGATCCGCGGGACCGAGGACTGGCCCGGCCAGCGGACGGAAGCGCGAACCAACGATATTGACTGAAGATCCGGATTTCTATGATCAACGAACTGCTGGAAAAACGGTACGAGCTGCTGGGAGAACATCTAAGCCGGATCGGCATCGAGATCGATGCGGTGAAGGAGGACGTCAAACAATTCGAGGTCGAGGTTCCATCGTGGCTCTTCGGGGAATTCGGTGGCGGCCGGTTCGGGGATTTTATGCCTCCGGCCCCGGCGCCCGACAGATGGGCGAAAATCCGGGACGCGGCGTATGTACACGAACTCACAGGTGCCGCGCCGCGCGTGGCGATACACGTTGGCTGGGATAAGCCCGAAGACGTGCCGTTCGAGGAGGTGGTGGCGGGGGATTTTGTGGAGCTCGAGGCCTTTGCCCGGGAACAGGGAATAGGCATCGGAGCCGTCAATCCAACCCTTTTCCTGAGTGGAACGCAGCACGGCAGCCTGAGCTCCCCAAACGATAAGGTCCGCAGACAGCTGATCGATCACTGCAAGGTGTGCTGTGAGGTGGCGGAGAACTGCGGAACCAACCTGGTCACCTACTGGTTTCCGGACGGATCACTGTATCCGGGACAACGGGATCTCTGGGAGCAGGAGAAGAGACTCCGCAGGGGACTGGAGGAGATATACGCCACGGCGGACCCTGGTGTGCTGCATCTGATCGAATACAAACTCTTTGAACCGGGCACCTACAGCACCATCGTCTCGGATGCGGGAGTGGCGCTGGATATCGCGCGTTCTCTCGGTGAGCGTGCCGGTGTGCTGGTGGATATGGGCCATCATGCCTGGGGGGTCAACGTGGCTCAGATTGTCTCCCGGCTGCTCGGCATGGGCGTTCCGGGTGGGTTTCACTTCAACACCCGCTACGCCGCGGACGACGATCATGCGGTGGAGCCGAATCAGCGCATTTTCGAGATTTTTTGCGAGTTGAGCGCAGCGCAAGCAGTGGTCAATGATGATGAAAAGAAAAACTGGGCCTACATGGTGGATCAGTGTTCCTCGCTGGAAAACCGCATGCGTGCCGTCCTTCATACCATTGATTCGCTCATGATCTCCTTCGCGAAGTCGCTGATCGTGGACGGGGATCAGCTCCGGACGATGCGAGAGAACACAGATGTGATCGGAGCCAACAGAACCCTGCTGGATGCCTTCCTGACCGATGTGCGGCCGATCGTGCAGATGGCGAGGGTAGAACAGGGGCTGCCGGCCGATCCCATCGATGCTTTTGACAGGAGTGGTTACCAGGAACGGATTGAAAAGGAACGTTCGTAGTTTTTCGGTGTGATAAGCTGGGGTGTGAGATGCCTGACAGAATACAGATTGTGGAGGAGCATGACGTGGCGGTGGCGGGAGGGTCGGTCCGGGCGGTCGCCGCTGCAGTGGAGGCCGCGCGATGCGGTTGCCGCGTTTTCCTGGCTGCCCCCCGGAGCTATCTGGGGGAGGATCTGTGTGGAACTCTGCGGATGTGGCCCCGGGACGAAGCTGCGGATTCGGGCGAAATAACCTCGGCTATATTCGCTGAGGGCATCCCTGCCCGCCCGATGCATGTGAAAAAAGTGCTTGAAAAATTCCTGCTCGAGGCGGGCGTCAGCTTTATGCTCTGCTCCTGCCCGACTGGTGTACTCCGAAGCGCCGATGGAAAAGTAAGCGGACTGGTGATTGCCGGCAGATCCGGGCATCATGGCATCGCGGCCGGGGCGGTGATCGATGCGACCGAGTTCGCCGTGGTTGCCCGGGATGCGGGAGCGGACTTCGTCCCGCTGGACGGTGCAACCACCGGAAACTCGCTACACCGACGGATCGTGGTCGCACGCAACGCGAAGGGGGCGGAGCGGAGGATGCAGCTGGCGACCGATCCGGAACTGAGCTATTTCGAGCACACGGTTGACCTTGATGCTGCATCAACGGACCCTGTCAGTGTGGCGAGACAGGAACAGATTGCACGGGATCGCACCTACCGGAAGGGGCAGATACGAGCGGCCGAAAAACTGCACCGGGTCCCGGCCGACAAAGTGCTGTGCAGGGGCGATGGGCCGCGGGCCGATGAACTGTCCGCGGTGAAAACGGGTTGCCTTGAGCCGGTGGGGACGGAGAATCTGTATGTCCTGGGGCCCCGGGCCGAGGTGGAGCATGGAGTCAGGCTTATGGAGCCGGGAATGGGGGAGGCCTGGGGCAGAGCCGCGGGCACGCGGGTGGGCGAAGCTGTGTCCGGGAACCGGCGACCGCCGGCCAAAGTAGCGGTTTCAGCCGTGACTGGACCCAGTATTGCGGGAGGAGTGCGGACGGATCATGGGGCCGGGTTCCGTTCTGTGAAAACCTCACGCGATCAATGTCAGGAGGTTGAGGACCGGCGAATGTTTCCGCTGCTGGCCAGCTGCGACGTCGTCGTTGTGGGAGGTGGTACATCCGGAGCCTGTGCGGCTATTGGGGCGGCAAGGGGTGGGGCGCAGGTGCTTGTGCTCGAATATCAGGAGGGACCGGGAGGGACCGGGACCGTGGGGATGATCGGACGCCCCTATCATGGCCGACAGGCCGGGTTTGCCGATGAGGTGCCGTTTCCGGGGGACGATTACACGACCGAAGACAAGATGGAGTGGTTTCGCCGACAGATCGCCGCCGAAGAGGGGGAGATCTGGACCCGGGCTCTGGTCTGTGGCGCCTGGGTGCAGGAGGACAGAGTTCGGGGAGTGCATGTGGTGACACCCGCTGGAGGGGGCCTGGTGGAGGCAGACACCGTGGTGGATTCAACCGGAAACGCTGACGTCGCGGTGGCGGCCGGTGCGGATCACTTCTATGGGGACGAGCCCCGGGACATCGCAGTGCAGGGGGCGGGACTTCCCGTGCGACCCCTTGAGAGCTCCTACGTGAACACCGATTACCTGCTGGTGGAAGAGTCCGACATGGTCGATACGGCTCGGGCCTTCACCGGGGCAAGGCTGGCGATAGAGGATGATGCGTACGATGTGGGGCCCATGCTGCAGGTCAGGGAGCGACGGCGCGTGGTGGGCGAACATGTGCTCTCCTACCTGGACCAGATCGCCGAGCGGACATATCCTGACAGCGTCGTGTATTCCGGCAGTGACTACGATTCCCACGGGTATCCCAGTCTTCCCTACTTTGCCCTGCTGCCGCATGACGATCAGTCGCGAAATCAGAACCATCCAGCCCCGGGGGGCACCTGTTACACCCCGTATCGCTGTCTGTTGCCCCGGGGGCTTGAGGGAATCCTGGTAACCGGCACGGGCATCAGCATGCACCGGGACGCAACCGCTATGGTTCGGATGCAGCATGACCTGCACAATCAGGGTTATGCGGCCGGTGCCGCGGCCGCGATGGCCCTCAGAAATGATAAGAAATTGACGGAGATAAACGTCCGGGAACTGCAGAGACATCTGGTAGAGATCGGGAGCCTGCCCGAAGAAGTGCTTGATCATACTGATGCCTTTCCGATGTCCGCGCAGGACATAGAGGATGCGGTGGATGATTATGGAAATGCCGCCAACCCGAGCGAAGCCGGGCGGCCGCTCGCCATTATCCTCTCACATCCTGAGGTGGCGTATCCTCGGTTAAAGGAGGCTTTCGATGGGGCGGACGAACCCGCCAAAACGAACTACGCGAAGGTTCTGGGAGTGTTCGGGGAGAGCGAGTTGACACCCTGCCTGGCGGAGAAGTTACGGGCGGTGGATGTGTGGGATGAAAAAATAATGCAGGGCCGCATGGCGGAGTATGCCCACCTGCCCACGCCGACTGACGGTCTCATCCTGGCTCTCGGATACAGTGGGGGAGAGGGAGCGCTCGAGGCGGTGCTGGAAAAATTGCGGATGCTGGATGCCGGTGTCACGCTTTCGCATCATCGCGCGGTGGCGCTGGCGCTTGAGGCCCTGGAGAATAAAGCCGCGGCCGAACCTCTGGCGAGGCTGCTGGAAAAACCGGGAATGAGCGGGCACGCAATGACGGAACTTGTACCCCTGCCCAACACTCCCCCGAGCGAGCGACGTCGAGAGCCGGCACTGCGGGAGATTGTGCTGGCCCGGGCGCTGTTCAGATGCGGGGACTGTGAGGAACTCGGCGAGAGGGTTTTGAGAGAATACCTGAGGGACCTTCGTGGTTTGTTTCGCCGCCATGCCGCGACGGTGCTCCGATGCCCCGGAAAGGCCCCGTCCGATGAATAAAATGACAGTAAAGGAGTTTGGGGAATGGCTCGGGAGTTCGCGGTGGCCGAAATGGTATATCGGCAGTTTCGTCCTGATACTGCTGGTTGGAGTGGCGAGTTATGCCTACTTTCGCACGCAGGGATATGATGCCGCCGGAATAGCGGAGGAACTTGCGGAGGTGGGGGCCGTTTCTTTTGCCGCGGCGACGATCCTTCTGCCGCTGTTGTTGTTCCCCGTCAGTCCGTTCTTTCTACTGGGGGGCGCCGCATTCGGAACCTGGGGGTGTCTTCTGATCACGGGGATAGCCATGCTGATCGGTCTTTCCCTGGCCTATTGCCTGGCCCTTATTCTCCGGCGGAGGATTAAACCGGATGAGACCCGGCGGTACAGGGCGGAGGAAAAATGGAGGCGGGAAGGGAGTTGGCTGTTTATTTTCCTCGTGCGCATAGCACCCGGGCCGGTGGGCGCCAAGAGTTACCTTCTTGGTATGCTGGCTGTACCTTTCCTGCCGTATATCATCGTTTCATGGGGGGTTTCCATGATCTACGGGCTGGGTCTGATACTGCTGGGGGAATCAGTGGTGGCCGGTGAATACGGGGGAGCAGTGGCCGGCACCGTGTTACTGATCGTGGTTGGAGGGGGGCTGTGGCTCCTCCGAGAGAGGATGCGGGCAAAGCAACAGCTGCCGGTGGAGTGAATTGCTCTGGAGGCGGCGGAGAGCAGAGAGGGAT
>JBKHGK010000052.1:0-9399 GCA_046539705.1 Candidatus Brocadiia bacterium
CTCATCAATCTTCTCCTCCAGACGGTCCCGCCATCGCTCGGCCTGGCGCAGTTCCGAGGGTGGATTGGATGAAAGGGGCTCCAGAACGGCAATTGCTGTTTCGTATGCCTGCATCGCCTCATAGATTTCGTCATGTCGCCGTCTGACCTCCCCCCGCTTCATGAACTTGCGGGCTTCTTCTATGCGCTGTTCCCGGGTCTGTACCCCATCACCGAAGAAATCCTGCATCTCCGCCTCTGCACGGGGGAGCACGTTTATATGAAGCAGCACATAATCACCCTGTTCATTCTCCAGTCTGGCGGACGCCAGCCCCTGGGTACGAGCCTCCACCTCGACGGCCATCTGCAGGTTCAACGCCCGGCCCACCTGCAGTGCCCTTTCCGGTCGTATCCTTGTGGCCTTTATGAATCCTCTGGGCACCCGCACAACACGTTTCTGCCCCAGTCGCATGGCTATACCAATTTCCTCCCGGGGGCTGTTACCGGCACCTCCTGAACGCACAAAAAACAGAATCAGGACAGCCGCGGAGGCCAGCCCCAGCACCAGGACCAGCGCGGGCCATAACCTGTTCTCCAGCTGCCCGCTTTCTGTGGTTACCGGCGATTGCTCTTCTTCGGGCGGAGGCATTGGCGGGCCAGCATCCAGGCCAGACTCCTTCTCTGTCTCCGGTTCTCCTGATTTGGGGATGTCGGTGAGAAAGTCCGGCACATCGGTTCCTCCACCCTCCGGCGTTTGCTCAGCATCGACGGACGGAGCCGGGACCTGGCGTTCGGGAAACAATATCTGGACCGCCACATCTCCAAATGAGATTATGGCCCCATCCTCAACAGGCATCGTAGTGTCCACCCTCGCTCCATCAACTTCAGTCGCGTTGCGGCTTCCGGCGTCTTCCACCACCACATCCTCTCCCTCCTGATTGATGGCGGCATGATACCGGCTGACCGACCTCTCCTCGAGGACAAGATCGTTGTCCTCAGCCCGACCAACCCGTACGGTGTCCTCACTCGTCTCGTATTCACGACCCTTGAGGTCAGTATTCAGTACTCGGAACTGAAGTTTCATATGTTGTCGTCTCTTCTACTGGCGGAACATTACCTGAATTCCACACATGATTTGAGTCTCATCGGTCCATCCGGCCGGTGCCTCCAGGACCGATTGTGCTCCAGGGCACCATGACACACGCCAGGGACGCAGTTGTTTCACGACCTTTGTCACCCGTTTTGACGAATCAAAATAGACCACATCGATGGCGAACTTCATAAAAAACATGTGAATGGAGCTGCAGTTGGGAAAGTAAAGCCCTTCCCCTTCGTTGAGTCCTTCGCGTCCCAGTAGACCGACGGTTCGTTCCATCAGGCTTTTAGCCACATTCACCCGGGGCATAAGCACCCGTCCGCTTTTCCTCTCAACCATCCGGAGACCTCGCTCAACCATGTTACCATCCAAATATCTGTTGCAGATAATTGATCCCGACCGGCGCGAACAGGATGATGAATACTGTCGGGAATATAAAAGCGATCAGTGGAAACAGTATCTTCACCGGAGCCTCCATGGCCTTTTTCTCGGCGCGATTGGATCTGTCCTCACGAGTCTGATCGGCGAGCAGGCGAAGAACGGGCCCCAGATCGGCGCCCAACTCCTCCGCCTGCAGCAGGGAATTGCAGAAAGTCGTCATTTCGGGCATATCCACCCTTCCGGCCATCTCACGGAGGGCATCTGCCCTTGAACGACCCAGGCGTATCTTGCGAAGGGTTTCCCTGAATTCCACCGCAAGCGCGCTATCACCCAGCTTGGGTACTATTCGATCCAGGGCCGCCGTAAAATCCAGCCCCGCCTCCACGCTGAGCGTCAGCAGGTCCAGTGCATAGGGCAGAAGCCTCCGCATCTCGTTCTGCCGTTGGGTTATTTTCTTCCGCAGCCACAGCCACGGATGGACGGCCCCGACAATAAAGGCAACAAAGAGGGGGAAAAACATCTCGCCGGCCAGGCCAAGCAGCCCTCCCAGTAAAGTCCATATCAGGATACTCACGCACCCCACTCCCAGCATCTCATCCGCAGACAGGTTGTCCGGATTACCCGCCTTCACCAGACTTCTCTGAATGGCAACCCTCCAGCGCGTCAGCTGGCGTATTAGCCCTTCATCGCCATATTTGGCCCTCAGGCGGTTCAGTGCTGAACTTATCAGGTGTCCGAAAAATCGGGCCAGAGGTCTTATGATGCCCAGTAGCGCGGAGCCATCCGTCGGCGTTTCCGCACCCTCCTCCCGGTCCTGCTGATAGGCTCTAAATCCGCTGTACAGGGAGTACAGGTAGAGGCTGAACGTGAAAACGCTCAACCCGACAGCTATGCTGTACAGCGGCACCTGTGGTATGTTGTCCAGCACAGTTACACCTCTATAGCAACAATCCGGTAAATCGTATAAATCCCCATTGCCATCAGACCGACGACGACGAGGATGAGCAGCCACCCTATGGGGGAGGTGAAGAGGGGTTCCATCATCCCGGGGGCAATATAACTCAAAGCTATCGCCATACCGGGGGGGATACAGACTATAACAAATCCCTGCATTTTTCCCTGGGCACTCAGGGCCTCTATCTTCCCCTCGATCCGGTGCCTTTCACGAATGGTTCGCGCAATGTTATCGAAAATTTCGGTGAGATCGCCCCCCACCTCCCTGCTTATCAAAATCGACGTAATTATAAGGTCAAGGTCCCGGCTGGGCATACGATCGTAAAGATGGTCCAGCGCCTCCTCCAGCTCCACGCCGACCTGCATTTCCCGGACCACTATGCTCATCTCCTGTCCCATCGGATTGTCCATCTCCCGAGCGAGCAGTTCAATGGCCTGATTGAGGCTGAATCCGGCCTCCAGGGAATTGCCCATGTTGGTCAGCGCCTCCACGAGCTGATGGTCGAATTTCTCGTTTCTCTTTTTTTTCAGCCACCAGAGCAACAGCTTTGGCAGGGGAAGCCCCATCAGTCCGAAAAGCAATCCCACCAGGGCATTACCGAGAAGCCACATCCACAGCAATGCCACTACCACAAAGCACAGCACGGAGAGATATACGATGTGCTGGGGGGGCAGAGTCAGGTAGACCGCGTCGAGCGAACGCTCGGCACTTTCCATGTACCGTTCTTCATAGCTCTGCCAGCCACTGGCAAACAGATGAATTCCGGTATAAACGAAAAGAGCAACCGCAATGAAAGCACTGAGTAGCAACACCCAGAGATGCAGATCAATGCCGATTGCTGACACAACACAATTCATGAATTATCTGACCTGAAAAAACGGAATATGATCTCTACCCGGCAGGTTCCATGCCTGCCGGGCACTGCAGACGCACTAAATTTATCCGTCGACTGTTTTCCTGTCATTTCTGCCTGTTGCGCCGTTTGGATTCCTGATATTCTTTCTCTTCTGGTGATCGTTCGAAAAGCTGCTGATCCACCTCAATACCTCTCTCACGCAGCTCCTGAACGAATTCGGGGGCGGAACCCGTGGCGGTATAATATCCCCGCACGTCTCCATCCTCATCAAACCCTCGCTGGCGGAAGGCATAAATGGACTGCAGGGTGAATATATCACCCTCTATGCCCTTCACCTCCTCGATGTTCATGACTTTTCTCGATCCATCACTCAGCCGCGAGGTGTGAATAACAAGGTCAATGGCGGAGGCGATCTGTTCTCGGATGGCCCGTGATGGTAACTCCAGCCCGGCCATCAGGACCATCGTCTCCAGCCGCGAGAGAGAATCCCGGGGAGAATTCGCGTGCAAAGTCGTCAGCGATCCATCATGACCGGTGTTCATCGCCTGCAGCATATCGAGTGCTTCCCCCCCACGGCATTCGCCAACAATGATCCGGTCCGGCCGCATCCGCAGGCTGTTGATCACCAGCTCGCGGATGGGGATGGCCCCTTCCCCGCGGATGTTCGGTGGTTTTGTCTCCATACTCACCACATGTTCCTGAGGGAGCTGAAGCTCGGCGGCATCCTCGATTGTCACTATGCGTTCGTCGTCCGGGATGTTGCTGCTCACCACATTCAGCAGAGTCGTTTTACCGGATCCCGTTCCGCCGCTTATCAGAATATTCTGCCGGTATTTAACGGCCAGTTCCATAAAACTGGCCATCTGCCGCGTCATGGTACCGAAATTGATCAGGTCATGCACTTTGAAGGGATCGGTCGCAAATTTTCGGATCGTGATCGTGGGCCCGGTCAGGGCAAGCGGCGCTATTACCGCGTTCACGCGCGAACCATCCGGCAGGCGCGCATCGACCATCGGGCTGGACTCATCGATCCGTCGGCCAATGGGGGCCACGATACGTCGTATGATGTTCTTCACCTGGGTGTTACTGGTAAAACGCAGACTGGTCTTTTCGATCCGGCCATGCCGCTCCACATATACCTGATCCCAGCCGTTCACCATGATTTCATCGATCTCTTCATCCTCGAGCAAATCCTCAAGGGGGCCCAGCCCCAGAGCCTCATCCGCCACCTCTTTTATCAACTTCGACTTGGGCACCCCGGCCGGCAGGTCATCAGCCAGGTCATCGGCAATCTGCCTGATCGCTCTCTCGGCTTTGCCCCTGATGTCATCGTCCGTCTCCTGTCCGAAATCCTCATATTTCAGGTCCAGTCGGTTCAGCAGTTGTTCGTGTACTTTTCTCTTCAACTCCACCGGACACGGCTTGCCCTTCTCCCAGCTGGCCTTGCGTCCGGATTTTCTGTTTCCCTCCTTACCGTTCCCGGGGCCGTTCCCCTGCGCAGTGCCTTTATCGGCCCTTTCATCGGACCTGAATTCCATCGTTACCTGTCCCACCCGTATTGTCATCCCGTCCCTCAGCATGACATCACTCTGGACCCGATGTTCGTTCACGTAGGTCCCGTTCCGGCTGTCGAGATCCCGCAGAAACGCCTTCCCCTGGGAATCGGTCAGGATCGCGCAGTGGCGCCGGGAGACAAGTGCGTCCTGCAACACAAGATCGCAGTCACGTCGTTTGCCCACGACAAACTGCTCACCCTTCACGGTGACTTTTCGTGCTGGGCCATCAGATGTTTTCACCTTCAGTACGGGCACGGTTTATTAAGTCTCCATTTCTGAGGTCAGTCGGAGGTTTGAGCATCCGGATCCTCGATTTCCTGCAATTCCTCCAGGCGTTTCCGATTGGCTTCCTGGGCGAGGTCACGGACGTTCGAGGCATTTACGTCCGGCACATCCGCGGTTTCGCCCACTTCCCCTCGGGGCCGGAGGGTGCAGGCCAGTTCGGCATTATCCCGCAGATAACTCAGCACCTGAGCCTCAGTGGGATTGACCACAAAGGTGAGGGTTGAATAACCCCGGCTGTGCTGGCGATAGGGGTCCTGTGTTCCTTCACCCATTCGGTCATCCACTGCAAGAACAGGTACATCACTTAACACCGTCCAGGTGCTCGGTTCATCCCCACGGCGAGCCCCTGTGGCCAGTATGTTCACGTGGTCCCCTGGCCGGACAAGGCCCGCGACTCCGCTCCTGTTGTCCACCGGCACGGTGACCGCCCTCGTGCCCTCCGAGAGCCGGGTGGAGGCCACCTCTGGCTCACGGCTGAGAAAATGGCTCGATCTCAGGACAACGCCACGTCCAACGTCACGTTTTATCTCCCGATCCACATACCGGTCGATATCGGTTTTCGTTATCTCCGTACCGGTCAGCGTATCGGCCGGCACTTTTTTGTACCCTACCATATCTCCACTCAGTCTCTCACCGGACTCGATACTGCTCCGGGTCTCCAGAACCTCCACAAGACGGTGTTCCTGCTGGAACTCCTGTTCCCGGCTTTTAATGTAGGTGCGTATTCCAAATGCCGCCGCTATTCCCAGCACTATCGCAATGACCAAAGCTATCGTTTTCATCTCAGCTCACCTCTCTGCATTTGAGTATACTGATCGTTCAGTTGATCCGGTCCCCCGGGACCCATCAGAAGGACCGTCACGTAGTTTTTCAAACCCTTCTCCGGTTTCAGGTAAATTATACTTCGATGCTCACCCTTTATGAAAGACAGAACCTCGCCCGGTCTCCGAACCGCTCCCTGCATTTTTGCCATACTCTCGTCCCGCTCCCAGCCCTCCGCCGGCAGTTCGGTGGTGTAGAACGCCCATAAACCTTCCATGCTCAGACGGCTCTCGTACCGAAAATATTCTCCCGCTTCAGCCTCGTTGTGAAGGACCTGGTCGGTGTCCGGTGGTACAGGTGGGCGCTCTAAAACATCGTCCTCACTGCTCTTTTTCCCGGCCACCTTCGTCCTGAGTGCTGTCAGATCTCCCGGAACATCCCAGGGGCGCAGTTCAGCCAACAGTGCTCCGACAGCCGCGAAAACAATCACTATCAGAATCGATACTCCGATCTTCAGAGCGTATTGCGCGACTCTTTTAACGCCCTCTTCTGCCTTTTCTGTCTTTCCATCAGTCATTGTCATCATCCTCGGGACGCGGATCGCCGGGTTCAAGATACAGCATGTCGTCCTCTCCCAGAGTATCTTTTTCGGTTGAACGGGGGCGACTGCGGCCCATCTGCGCCAGGGTCACGTCATCCTCGTCGCCGACGAATTTTGGGCTGTCCAGTGCTTCGTCCAGTTCATTGACGTGTTCCCACAGGTTGTCTGCGCTCACCCCGGCGTCACGGGCGCGCAGATAAGTATACCCGGTCTGAAAGGAGTCGTCCGCCAGGTCGCGTTCGCCTCCCGGGCCGAACTGCATTTCGAAACCCGGCTGCCCCCCGACCCGGGGAAGCGGCTCTCCCCCCACATAATCAGCTTCTTCGGGCGAGTCCGCCAGCGTGCTCTCTCGTTCCAGCTCCGTCAGGAAGGGCGAATTAAACCTTGTGTTCAGTGCCACCACCGATTCCCGACGGGACAGAGCGTTGTCCATGCCCCCCCACTGACCGTTGAGCAACCTCGTTAACATAACTGCATACCCAGTGTAATCTCGCGAATCGCCGGGCATCTCTATCTCCGCATCCTCCTGCGAACCGTCGGTTGAGTCCAGATCGGCCTCGTCCCAGTCCATTTCAACGATACCTTCGCGGGTAAGATATCGGGCCATGTCATTTTCATCCCGGTGCACCTCGCTGACAAAACCAACCCCCCCGTCGGGAAGAGCCTGAAGCTCACGGGTGACATGGATGTCTCCGGCCGCCATGGAATACAGTTTGTAATGAATATCGAACGGTGGTTCCTCGGCCGAGGAGTAGTCACCAGATCGGCTCGATGGTAAGGTGAACTCCGGCCCCGGGCGAAAATGAGGCTCCTCAAGGGGATTCATCTCGACGCGTCGGACGGCTCCGGTGGCGTCGGCTCTGCCAGTGGCTCCCGGGAAAAAGACCTGCCGAACTTCATCCTCATCGGCCTCCTCTCCTTTGAACGCCCTGTATGCCGCACTCATGTGAGCCCGCTGTTTATCCAACGTCATATCCCCCCACACGATCACCATCATCAGCACGGGGACGTACAGGAAGAAACACAGGAGCGCCGTTTCAACCATTGCCGCCCCGCGACGATTGTTTATCGCTGCTCTCTGAATGTCATCCATGATGGTTTCCTTTTGGCGATCGGTGATCGGCAGCCTGATTGTGTGCCGGGTATCCCAACAGCTCAGCAATGTCCTCTATCCGCCGGTGCTCCTGTTCAATGTGTCACGTCCTCGTCATCCAGTAAATTGTAGTCCAGTGGCCGGCCCTCGGGTCTGTCGCCCGGGGACCTCGTACCCAGTTCCTCCACAAAAGGATCTCGATACAGACCTTCGTCATCCACGTAGGGCACCCGCTGCCCCGCATCAGTTCGGCGGGGTTTCATTCTCTCCAGCAAATTTTTACGGACAGCTTCCGGGGTATAGTCATCATATCGGCCGCCATAAATATCGGTGGCCCAGCCCGGATAATGGGCATAATTCCTGTAACCACGTCTGTTTATGCGGCTGGCAATTCGTCCCCCCGGTGCTCCGTAGGCAATTCTGCGCATCAGCCATCCGGTGCCCGTCTCGGGACCGACGTCCAGTTGTTGTTCGATGTCGAAGTCCAGTACCTGTTCGCTGACCGGGAACAGCCGGGCATCCCAGTAACTCCACTCTCCCGATCCTCCCCAGGAGTAGAGGTTATGCTTGTTGTCCTCCAACCATTCCTCCCGCATGTTCGGATCGCGAAAATAGGCCCCATGTTTGATGCCACCGTCATCAACCGGGCCGCCGGCATCATTGAGGCGGGGTCGTGCTCCGGCCACCGCAAAGTAACCCCACTTCGGCATCACCCGCTCACCACGTTCTCGTGCAGATTGCCGGTCGGTTCCCCTCACCAGTCCTTTCATTCCGGGCTGGGGATCATGCAGCAGGTATTCCACCGGTCGTTCCGGCGGTCCCGAGTCATCCCCCGTAAAGTGGCTTTCTGGCCTGTGCCATACGCCAACTGTCAGGCCAAACCGGAAGAAATCCTCGGTCAGCACGAGAGGCCGCGCGGTTGCGTCAAAACTGGCGTCCAGATAATCCTTATCCGTCGATGGCTCCGGTTCACTCCGGTGTATCCGACCATAGCGTTCCTCGACATCAGAGGATGTGGTTGTCACTCTCTCATCTCCCCCGCATACCGGACACTCTTCGCCGTTGGGCAGGGTGCCATCCTGGCACAGCTGATACCAGCACTCACGCACCTGCTGGTAGACCTCTCCGCCCCTCTCCCCGGATTTTACGTTCAGCCACCCCTCGCTTTCACCTTCTCCGGGATCATGGGCCCACTGTGGTAAATTGTTCGTGCGTGTCCAGGCGCTGTTGAGCGCACCCGAGTGGCGCACATCCTCGGTATATCCCATGCTGTCCACCATATCGGGATCAGCACCGGCGATGCCCATCATGCGCGCCATATTGTCCTCGCGACGCAACCGGGTGCCGAACGTTTCATACTGGTAGAGCCACTCCCGATCCCAGCTCGCGGATGGAGGATCCTGAGGCAACAGTCTGTGCTGCCACCAGTACTGTTCCCGGCGATCGAAATGCGAGTGCCACCGGCCACGCGTATTCTCGGTCGACAGCCTGTGCTGTGAACGTCGCCATAGTGTGGCGGATCCTTCTCGTATCCGGAGTCGGACTCCATTAATCGTGGCCGTAATGCGGGTGGTATCCCGCAACTCGACCGTCCCCCATCGGTCCCCGGCCGCATCGCGCAGGATGAACACGGGCGGTATCAGCCGTCGGACCTCCGCCTGGCCGGGCAGGGGAATTACAGGGTCAAGGGTGACACCCACACGCACTCCACCAACCGACACCTGAGTTCCGCTGATCGGTTCGAAATCATCTTCATCGGGCATAACCCACTCGTCGGTCGAATCGTCCCACTGATATTCCGCCACCTGGACCTGCCCGCCCTGCGGATCATCAGGC
>JBKHGK010000053.1:0-9395 GCA_046539705.1 Candidatus Brocadiia bacterium
AGGCCTGCCTGATCATACTCAGGATAATTGTGAAGTATGACGATATTGCCATCGGAAGAGGGTGGGGATTTACGTCCTCCGGAACACATTGTTTACGGCGATCCCTGCGAACGGGGACGCCAGCACGGCCGACATCTGAAGGATACTCTGGAAATTCCGGACATGAATGTCGATCCGGATTTTGTCCGGGGTTGTTATAGGGCGGCGGAAAATGCCTACCCTCCGATAATACCACGATTTGAGGGTATGGCCATTGCCGGAGGCTTTGAAAGGTCGTGGGATCACGGTTTTCTACCCTACTATTTTGCCCGGCTTGAGAGTCAGCTCGGAGGACCGGGGGGATGTACCATATTCGGTGTGCCGCCGGCTCTTCGCTCCCGGCCAGGCCGGGGGACGCTGGTGGGCCGCAATTACGATTGGGCCGCGGTGGACAGGAAATGGTGCCGGGTCCGGAGGGTTTTCCCCGCGCTGGAACCGGACCGCATCGGTTATACTCATCACTGGGCGGGGCTGGCGGATGTGCTGACCGAAGAGGGCCTTTACATTGCCATTGCCTCCCTGCCACCCGAGCCGGTCGCAAGCCCCGGCGTGCAGTGGCACGTCGTGGTGGATATGCTTGCCGGGTCGTGCTCTCATGTTGATGATGCCATTGAAAAATGCGCGGAGGTGCGCCATCTCAGGCCGATGAGTTATATCCTGGCCGATGAGGACACTGTGGCTGTCGTGGAGGCCACCCCATCGGAAATCCGCGTAAGACGGGGCTCCGCCGGCCCGGTGGTCGTCGCCAATGTCCCTCTGGGAGGCCAACTGCTGAACAACTGGCGGGAAAGTGGACGGCAAACCTATCATCCCCATCCGCAAAATTACAGTGACGGCGCGATCCGGCGTGCGAAACGTCGCATCAGCTATGCCCGCAGTATGCTGGATCGCTCGACCGAACACTCCCCGCTGGATTTCATGCGCCTCCTTCGGGACCATACTGTGCCCCTGTGTACGGGGAATCACACCCGAACCGATCCGGAATCCTGGTCGACGATCTGGTCCGGACTGTGTGAACCTTCTCCGCGAACCTTCCGCATCGCCCCCGGCCCTCCGTGTCTGTATCCCTATCTTGATTTTGGGCGCAATTTCGCGGGTCGGATCAATGAACCGCCATCGACTTTCTGAGCTTGCTTTTTTTTTGGTTAAGATTGCGCGACAAGTCGGCGATTTTCCCTCCAATCGAGTCCCTTCTCACGTCTGTCCAGCGGATGGAAGGGCATTTAAAGGTCCGGGACGCCCGGCACACGAGGGATGCCCGATACCGCTCTTTTTTTCATGATTTCCGATTGAGCCGGTTTCCGAATGCCTCTTGCATTGTCCCGTCCGCATTCCGTACATTGGACGGACGTGGAAGCGCGGATAAACTTCAAGAAATCCCCAAAAGGAGATAACAAATGAGAAGGTTAGCTCTCATCGTGCTGGTGATGCTGGCCGTCGTATTCACGACGGGTTGTGGGTCAATCCAAAAGAGCAGCAATGTCCAGAAGAGTGCCCTGATAGGTGGAGCTTCCATGGGAGCAGTCGGCGCTCCGGTGGGATATCTCTCGGGTGCTGGTGGCGTGCCGGGGGCCCTGATAGGTGTCGGACTTGGCGGTACCGCAGGGGCGCTGGCCGCGGACTATTATTATCCCGAGGACGTGCCGGATCTTCCGAGCAATGACAAAGTGGAGGGGATGAACGAAAAACTGGAGGAGCGTGATAAACAGGTGGAACAGCTGCGGACAGAACTTGAGAAACAGGAGGGGCAGAGAAAGGCGCTGATGGAGGCGCACGAGGAAGCCCAGAAGGAGCTGGAGGGACTCCAGAAACAGCTCGGCTCGGATGATGTGCAGGTCAGCCAGACGGCCCGGGGAGATGTGAAAATGACCATCCTCTCGGATCTTCTGTTTGACAGCGGAGAGGCAACCCTGACTTCCGAGGGAGAAAAGGTGCTCACCGAGACCGCCGAAAACATCCGTGATCAGTATCCTGACGCGGAGATTGAAGTGCGGGGGCATACGGATAACGTGCCGATAAAACACAGCGATTGGGAATCAAACTGGGAACTGTCCAGTCACCGTGCCCTCGCCGTGGTGCATCTGCTCATAAACGAAGAAGATTTCCAACCGGACCGCATCCGGGCGGTCGGACTCGCGGATACTCAGCCGGTTGCCGATAATGATACCGCCGAGGGGAGGAAGAAGAACCGGCGCGCCGAGATCGTTATCCGTGCCGAATCCACCGGGGATGATGAGGACAACTGAGAATTTACCTCCAAAAGGCAACGCAGTCATGAACAGTAGCAAATACAGCGGACAGTCATATCACCGGTCGATTGCGCTGAAGTTACTCCCTCTTGGGATGGGCCTGATGATTCTGCTCATGGCCGGGTGCGCAACCCATCCCCGACCCGAACATACGTATGACTACGTGGAGCGCTATGACAGGATGAGCGAGGAACTCGATCCGATCCTCTCCCTTGTCTATTTCCCGGAGGACGCGTCACTGCTCCACTACGATAATGTCATTATAGGTAACATGACAGTGGGGGAGAACTGGATCGAGGATGAGGAGCTGGCCCAGCGGTATGCGACGTATATGCGGATCGTACTGGCCCAGGCTCTGGAAAAAGAGGATGCCTTTGAACGGGTCACCCTCGATCCGACCGAGGATTTTGAAGGACCTACCATGCGGATCGAGGGCATGTATACCCTTTTTGACCCCGGTTCCGGGACGGCCCGGTTCTTCAGCTTTTTTGTCCCATTTCTGCAGAAAAGTGGCGCCACTGATCTCCAGCTTGAAGCCCGTATCTACGATATAGAGTCCGGAAATCTGCTGATGGAACTGGTTGACCGCCGCCGCCATCTCGGCCACACCCCGTGGCTGCCCAATGTTGGGGCCTTCAGCGACCAATTCGTCATGAAGCATACCGTGTGGGAGACGGCACACAGCATCGCCGCCGTACTCCAGCAGACCGCCGAAGGCCTCTCCGAATCAGAAATTGAAGTGTCTCAAGAGGAATCGCAATGATGGGTGCCGCATGTTCTCCGGATCAATATTTATCCTGCACCGATGATATACTCCCCCTTATGGACCACATCAGGGGCAAACGCGCAGTGATTCTGGGGCTCGGTCTTTTCGGTGGCGGGGAGGGAGCCGCACGTTTCCTGGCCAACCGTGGGGCCGAAGTCCTTGTGACCGATCAGAAGCAGGCGTCACGCCTGGCCCCCGCACTGGACAGGCTGAAAAAGCTCCCGATAAATTACCGACTGGGCGAAAACCGGGAGTCTGACCTCCTTGGTGCCGATCTGGTGGTGGTCAACCCCGCGGTCCCGCGGACAAACCCGATGCTCTGTTCATGCCGGGACAGGGGGATACCACTCACCAGCCCAATGAATCTTTTTCTCTCCCTGTGTCCGGCAACTGTTGCAGCGGTGACGGGATCCGCCGGGAAAAGTACCACCACGGTCATGCTGGGCAATATATTGCGAACCGGAAGGCGCAGGGTCTACATTGGGGGTAACATGGGCATCTCCCTTCTGCCTGATCTCGGCGAGATATCGGAGGACGATCTCGTTGTGCTGGAACTGAGCAGCGTGCAGCTGGAGGATGCAGCACATCTTCCGTGGTCGCCTCACCTGGCGGTCGTGACCAATATCACACCCAATCACCTCGACCGTTACGGAACCTTTGAGGCATATGCAGCCGCCAAAAAGAACATCATACGCCATCAGACCCCGGCCGATGCTATGGTGCTGAATGCGCAGAATCAAACCCTTATGAAGTGGGCCGGGGAGTCCCCGTCCGCCCATACCCTCTACTTCGATGTGGAGGGTGAACTGGCGGCAGAACGGCCCGGAACGATGCTCCGCGGAGGGCGTCTGATGTGGCAGGTCGACGGCTCACAACAGGTAATCTGTTCCGCCGAACGGGTCCCACTGCCCGGACGACACAACGTGGCCAACGCCCTTGCGGCCGCGGCGGCGGCTCGGTGGGTGGGTATCCCGGCGCAGGATATACGATCCGCACTCACACGGTGCGACGGGCTCGAACACAGACTTGAGGAGTGCGCCACTGTTGACGGTATAACTTTTTACAACGATTCCGACTCCACAACCCCCGAATCGGCCATCGCGGGTCTGAAGAGTTTCTCCACCCCGATTACGCTCATAGCCGGTGGCTACAATAAGGATCTGGATCTCAGCCGGCTTTACGACACTATCGTGCAGGAAGCCGAGGTCCTCATCACATTGGGCACCTCCGGGCCCGATATTGCGCAGGGGACGCGGGAAGCAGCATTGCGGTTGGGGCATGAACCCGTTATAAGAGAGGCCCAGACGCTTGAAAAGGCCATCCATATCGCCCATGATCTATCAATGCCCGGTTCCACCGTCCTCTTTTCACCGGCATGTGCCAGTTTTGATATGTTTGAGAACTTTGCGCAACGTGGCCGACGATTCAAGGAACTGGTGCAGCGGCTGGCCAGGGATGATGAACAGCGTCCCGCGGAATGTGCCTGATGGGACCGGCGTTTTGCAACACTCGACCTTTAGCTGCGGGTAACCCCATGACGGAGGACAATCAGAAGTTCGTCTCGCAGATAGAGGAGATGGGCGATCAGGAGGTGCGCCAGCAGCAGGAGGAAGTCTGGGAGCGGGAAATGCCGGACATCCGCACGCTTGACTGTGTCTCAACGGTGGAGGAGCAAGTAACTTATGAATTCCCCGAACTTACCGCCGTATGCCCCATGACGGGGCTGCCTGATTTCTACAGGCTCCGGCTCGTATACCGGCCCGACGACAGAGTGCCGGAGCTGAAAAGCTTCCGGTTCTACCTGCTGTCATACCGGGATGTCCCGGTTCTCCATGAACACCTTGCGGGTAAAATTTACAGGGACTTTGTCGATGCAGTAAAGCCGGCTGAGGCGGCGATACAGCTGAATGTCGCAGTGAGAGGGGGTATCACTACGACCGTCAGAGCCGGGGAACTCCCACTTCTCGGAGAATTTCGTGAGGGATAATAATAATGACAATCGCAAGTTGTCGCAGCTGGGTAATCGGGGCCGTCGTGTGTGCTCTGCTTCTGTCCGGGATCGCAGGTGGTTCCAGTACCTATGCTGATGAAGGTGATACCGGGCGGGCTTCGGACCTCGCGTGTCTTGCGGATCTCGGTGGCGAGGTGGTAACGTTCAGCAGCCCCGAGCTGAGAATGGAGGAGCTGAAACTGAAATGGGAAGACCATCGCATCCTGCAATTTACCGGCCAGGACGAGTATGGAGTCGCCGAGACCTGGAATATAACAGTGGAAGAGGGGGAGGACGGATTCGTATCCCTGCGGTTGACGGCACGGGAGGGTGGGGTTGAGAGAAAGCTCGAATACCTCCTGTATTGTTACGCCTCACAGGAGGATTCCGAGGTGGATCGGCCGGTGACGCCAGTGATGGCCACCGAGCGGGCCGTTGATCGGGAAAGCGATGAGTTGCTCTACCAGGCGCAGTCGGTTGATTTCACCCTTGTGCCGGAAGAAGGTGATCGGGTGCGGACCGATCTCCGGCAGGCGCTTTCCTGGGGACTTAACAACAGAGATGAGCTGGTGAGCTCAGCGGTGATCGATGTTATTTCGGATTACCTGTGGCATAATCAGGGGCTTGACTCCCCGCCCGGCAGTTATAACGGTATCCTGAAATTGCTGGATCGGCGCATTGAACTGGATCCAATGAACAACTCACAATACTGCGACGCCGCCTGGCTGTGGTGGTCCAAATGGGTTAGATGGAAGGATAACCCCGAGGAAATGCCCGATGGCGAGGAAGGCGTGGAAAAGGCCCTGAAACTGCTTAAAAAGGGACGAGCGGCCAACCCTAAAGACCCTGAATATTATTTTGAGGCCGCAATGACAATAAACCCTCTCGCCCGCTTTCACGTGTCGGAACAGTATGATTTTGTGGAGGCTTTTCTGCTGAGAGCAGAGGAACTCGTATCGGAGGAAAACGACGAGATGCTGGTGCGGGTCCGAAAATCAATCGCCCACATGTACCGCCTCCGAGAAATGCCGGAGCGCGCAATCCAGTGGTATCGGAAGGTGCTGGAAGTCGATCCGGAGAACGAAGTGGCCAACCGGTATCTCGATCGGTTGCTTTCCGAGCAGAAGTTATAAGCTGCCCGGATAAATGCCCGTTTTTTTGGCGGCGTTTCGGTTGACGTTTTGCCCGTTTCCTGTATACTATCGTTCTGTTGCTCAAGGGAAAGGTGTACTTTGAGCATTTGTCTGACACCCCACCCATGTTAAATTCTCTGGAGTTGGGCTCTCTGCCCCCCTGCTTATGTCTGAGAAGGCCCTCAAGAAACTTGCCAGTCATTACCATCTTAAAGTAGACCAGATCCGGGAGCTTCTCGAGCTTCTGGCCAAGGACTACAGTGCGCCATACATCCTGCGTTACCGGAAGGATGTTGCGGCGAATCTCACGGTTGATGACCTCCATGAGCTCCGCAAGGAGGAACGTCGTCTTTACAGGCTGGAAAAGGAACGCAAGCGTATCCGTTCCCGTCTTCAGGATCAGGACGTTCTGACCGATGAACTTGAACAGAATATAGAGTCGGCGGACTCTGTGAGCGAGCTCATTGACTACTACGTGCCCTACAGACCCCGGAAGCGGGCTCGCTCGCGCCATGCTCTGGCGCAGGGGCTGGCTCCGCTGGCCCAGTCGGTGCTCACCCAGGATGAACGACTTCCCCTGATGTCCGAAGCGGCGGAGGATTACGTCGATCCGGAGGTTGGTCTGGACGGTATAGGCGATGTTCTCGATGGGGTTTTTCATGTTGTCTCGGACTGGATGGCGGAGGAGAAAAGCCACAGGGACAAACAGCGCGACGTGCTCTACAGCAAGGGGGAACTGGTGTCCAAAGCCTCCGGGCGCGGGAAGGGGAAACATCGGAACGAATTTCGCGATTACATGAATTTTTCCACCCCCGTATCCGATGTCCATCCGTATCACGTGCTGTGTATGATGCGGGGGAAACGTCTCAACGTCCTCCGCTATGGAGTGGAACCGCCAATAAAACGTATGTTCCGAGAGGCCGCTGACCTGTACCTGCGCGGCGGGGCCGAACAGTTCAACGAAATCGACGTGATGTTCCGCGAAACCGATGAACCGCCGGAGGGAGAGGATCTCGGCGAACTCAGTGGCCCCGAATTCCTCTACTGGTGTATCCGCTATAGTCTGACCGACACCCTGGCGCCAATTCTCACGAGAGAGCTGGAAAAACGTATGCGGCGTGACGCGGAAGATCTTGCCGTTGACATTGTCCGGCGAAATTTGAGATCCAGACTTATGCGACGCCCCGTGAACGATGGGCCGGTTATGGGAGTGGTCTCGGGTCTGCGAACCGGGTGCAAGATCGCCGTGGCTGACCAGAACGGCACAGTTCAGGAAAAAGTGCGTGTGTATCCGCATACCCCCCGCAACGAAAAAGAAGCGGCCGTTGAAACAATCCGGGAGCTGGTGGAAAAACACGATATTTCCAGGGTCGCCATTGGTGAGGGTACCGCCACGCGACAAACCGAAGATCTGTTCGCGGAAATCATACAGAACCACTGCCCGGATTTACGGTTTACGGTTCTGGATGATGAGGCCGCGGATGAATACGCCGGCAGCAACGTCGCCAACAAAGAACTGCCCGGAGTGCGCAAGGCCATGCGTACGGCCGCCTTTCTCGCGCGGCAGATCGTTGATCCCCTGCGCGAACTTGCCAAAGTGGATCTGCGAAATCTCTGCAGGGTCAGATACGCCGAGGACATCGATAGTAAGGTGCTACGAGAAACGCTTGAACAGCTTGCGGAGGAGTGCGTGGGGCTGGTCGGACCCGATCTCAATGATGCTTCAACCCCGCTGTTGAGCCACGTACCCGGGCTTGACCGTGATTCCGCCCACAGGATTGCCGAACACCGGGATAAAAAAGGCGGTTTCAAACGACGACGCCATGTCCGGGATGTGGAGGGCATAGATGAGGATCAATGGCGCCGGTCGGTCGGATTCGTGCGACTGCAGGATTCCGATACCCCCCTGGATAATACGCGGATCCATCCCGAACATTATGTGGTGGCCGAAACCATGCTCAAACAGCTGGGCGTCTCCTCCGATGATCTGGACGATGAGGAGGTAAGGGAGGATATAGCCAATCGACGGGGAGAGGTCAAGTTCGCCGCCCTTGAGAAACAGTTTGATGTGCATTACCTCCTGCTCAAGGACATACTCGACGAATTGGTCCACCCATGGCCGGATCCACGCATGCACCAGGAAGAAAGGGTGTTCAGGCAAAAACCTCTGCGGTTCGATGATCTGGAACCGCTCCAGGTCCTCCGCGGCACCGTCCGTAAGGTTGTGGACTTCGGAGCATTCGTCGATGTGGGGGTCAAAGAGGATGGACTGGTGCATATCAGTGAAATGTCCGACGAATTCGTGCACAGCCCCTACGATGTCCTGTCTGTGGGCGACCAGATCAAGGTGCGAGTGGTCGAGGTCGACCCGGAACGCCGCCGTATTGCCCTGACAATGCGCTCGGAGGAGGCCGCAAAAAAGGCTGCAAAACGCAAGGCCAAAGCCAGGGAAGAAGCGGAGAAACGCGAGGAAGAACGACGCCGACGAAAGGAAAAAGCCAAAGAAGTGCCCGATGCCGACCTCCCCTCCTCCGTTGGGCAGGCGCGCAGCAACGTCGGCAAAAAAAGCCGCCGTATGCAAAAACTGGAGCAATACGGGAAAGAGGGTCAGGACGCGAAGAAGTCCGGCGAGGAACGTAAGGATGAAGAGGCCAAATCCGAGGATGCGGAGGAAACAAAAGAGGAAGCCGAATCCGGCGATCTTCTGGATAAACTGCAGTTTGCCTCGGTGGAGAAAAGAGGGGAAGAAAAATAACTTCTCCATCGGTAGCTCCGACGGGTCTCCCTGCCTCCATTGACACGCGCCCCCGGAAACGCCGGAACTTCACACTTGAAAAAGAGAAGGAAGATGGTATGATATCTGTAATCAGGCCTGAGACAGTCTGATAACCGGTGATCAGCAACCTGTAAGCAGTAACAGACGGGCAGTTCCTCCGTCTGTAAACCGCTCACCGACGACCGAGCACCTATCGCGCTTGTTTGGGGGCTGGGGGATTGGTGGCACGGTTATGATGATGATTGCCGGCCCTGCCCCATTGTGGGCGACGTCGCGATTCAGAAATCCGACTGTTGCACTGGTTCTGACGGCATAATATTTCGGTTGCGTAGCTGGAAGAGGAACGCAAAAGATACAGGTGGCCCCATCGTCCAGCGGCCTAGGACACCGGACTTTCGATCCGGCAACGGGGGTTCGACTCCCCCTGGGGTCACCAACATAT
>JBKHGK010000054.1:0-9309 GCA_046539705.1 Candidatus Brocadiia bacterium
AGACCAAATACAATCGCCAAATCACCGAGCAGGATCACAACAAAGCGCCCCCTAATTGAAGTATCTGTCAGGATCCTGGTCCCCAAAATAATCCAAATCTCCTCCCGCGCGGACGAATCGTCAGAATATTTTACA
Organism: Candidatus Brocadiia bacterium; assembly: GCA_046539705.1. Classification (GTDB taxonomy): domain Bacteria; phylum Planctomycetota; class Brocadiia; order SM23-32; family SM23-32; genus CAZXYF01. The sequence goes on from JBKHGK010000054.1 coordinate 136, forward strand.
AACACCGGAAGCTGTTTCTGGATATCCTCACTGACGGACCATTGATATCGTTTTGGGGCCATAGGTCCGTCAACCCGGGGGCGCCAAACGCCGACTGCCCCCCTGCAACGCCAACCCCGCCGCGTTGTACTCTGCCATGGATGGCATGTTTCAGATCCCGGATGGGGGCCGGTATGACCGGGATAAGTGGACATTCCGCGATACAATTTATCTCAGCCAGAGCCGGACACGCCCCAGAGCCCAAGACCTCCCCGGGCACAATGCCTTGACATCTGTACACTTTTCTGTAATCTTTAATATGAGGTAGGACGTTTTTGGAAAGGATGATCATGATACCATTGCTCACCATGCGACAAGGACGTTCGCGGGGGCAGGTTTTGGTTATAGTGGCCGTATGTTTGGTTGTGCTGGGACTGGCCGCGACCTTGAGCATCGACGTGGGATACTGGTTCACCACCAAAGCAGAGCTGCAGAATGCAGCGGACGCCTCCGGGCGTTCGGCCATGTTCACCCTTCTTCAACGACGGGTTCGGGGGGACAGCGAGTCCGATGCCCGGCAGGCAGCCGCCAATGAAGCCCGCTCCATGGCGGAAATCAACCATGAACCGGCGCGATACGAGTTGGACTTCGGGGCCTATGATCGGCAGAGTGATACCTTCACCTCCCTCGACAAAACCACTCCGGCCACCGTCGTGCGGGTCCGGGTAATTCGCGATGATGAGGATGGGGCAACGCCATTGCGTTCGTTCTTTGGATCCCTTGCCGGCCTTCAGTCGATGCAGATCGACTCCGATGCCATATGCGAAGGCGGGACGCATGTAAAGGGCATGGGACCCGACAGCGGCCTGAGACCCTTTGGGGTGCCCGAGGAAAGCCTGGAATCATGGTCGGTGGGAGAAACCGTCGAAGTCCCGATCCCCGGCGAAGACTCAGAACAACTGGAACCGGGGAACTGGGGATGGCTCAATATCAGCGGAGGATCAGAGGGAACAAGCGTGCTGCGAGAGGAGATCGAAGACGGCTACAATGAAGAGCTGATCCTGGATGAGACCGGAGACGATGGCCGACCTCACACAATAATCGGAGGTTCGCCGGGAATGCGTGCAGCCTTATACCCAAGCCTGGAGAAACTCATTGACCAAGATATCGTCTGCTTTGTCTATGACGATACCTCCGGTGAGGGTTCGAATATGACATTCAGAATCGTGGGCTTTGTTGCCCTCAGGATCCGGGATGTCCACCGGAATAGTAACGAGGATCCATATCTCGAGGCCGAGCTCCTTGAGATGTCCCATCATTCCTCCGCGATACTGGGCGACGGCGGCTCGTCTTTGAGCAACGTCACACGGATTCAGCTCGTGCAATAAGGGACCAGAAAGAAAAATAAGGGAGACCTGTTATGGCAGACACAACAGATATTCTCGCCGACAAACGAAAGGGACAGATACTGGTCATAGCGGCTGTGGCCCTCGTGGTGCTGGGACTGACGTCCGCCCTTATGGTCGATCTGGGATTCTGGTTCAAAACCGAGGCCGACCTCCAGAACGCGGCTGACGCCGCGGGACGTGCCGCCATCTTCGAGCTCATGGACCAGCGTTCCGCGGGTAAAAGCGAAGCCGAAGCCCGCACGGCCGCTGCGCAGGAGGCCAGAGATATTGCATCAATCAATCATCCCCCGGCAAGGACGGAAGTTGAGTTCGGAACTTACGCGGGGGAACCCAAACAGTTCACCACCGTGGATCCCCCCACCACCGCAACAGCCGTCAGCACGCATGTTGCGCGTGATTCCCAAACGGGATCCACCCCTCTTACTCCCTTTTTTGCCTCTCTGGCCGGGCTTCACCGGATCGAGGCCGCCGGTAATACGGTCTGCCAGGGGGCGAACGACATCATCGGTATGCGATCCGGAAGCGGACTCAGACCGTTCGGGATCCCTGAGGAAGACGTAAAGGACTGGTCATATGGAGACAGCATAACCGTTCCGGTACCCGACCAACCCGCCCATCCCAATTCCGCACCGGGAAACTGGGGATGGCTGGACATCGACGGCGGGTCAAAGGGAGTACCGGAGATGAAAGAGTGGATTGAAGATGGATATGACGAAGAAATTGTCCTCAACACCTCCGACGAAGATGGCACCACCTGCACGTTTATGGAAGGTTCGCCGGGACTGCGAAGCACACTGAAAAACAGCATTGATCAGATTGTCGGAGAGGACGTGGTCTGCTTTATCTACGATGACGTCTCGGGGCAGGGCGCCAATACCAAATACAGGATAGTGGGATTTGTCGCCATGCGCATCACCGACGTCCAGTGGGGACAGGGGAATAAGGAATCCCACCTCAAGGCCAGGTTTCTGGATATGTCCAGTGAGTCCTCCGCCCTACTTGGCTCCGGAGGCTCGGAGCACAGCAATCTGATGAGAGTCCAGCTGGTGAAGTAGTGCAACCCGGAGGCAACACATTGGACACCGACATAGCCCTTACAGGGGTGGATATTGGAAACACCCGAACCAAATTGGCCGTTATCAGCCCCGACGACGTGCTTCCTGCATTTCACGCCCCAACCCGCCCCGTTGCAACCCTCGCCGCCCGCCTGGAATCCTGCATGAATTCCTCCGGCCCGGTCCTCCCCGAACAATCACGCTGTCTGATATGTTCGGTCCACCCGGAGGCCACCGGAGCCGTCACCCAATTCTGCCGGGCCCACATGAAATGTGCCCCCGAAGTGCTCCGAAAAGCCGGCCAAATACCGCTTCCGATTGACCTGGAAGAGGCGGATCGGGTAGGAACAGACAGATTACTGTGCGCTCTGGGGGCCCGGTCCCTGATGGGCCCGCCCTGTATCATCATATCCGCCGGCACGGCAATCGTGGTGGACCTTATCAGTGACACCGGCGCATTTGCAGGCGGCGCCATTGCCCCGGGTTTTGCCCTCTCCTCACGGGCCCTGCACCAGGAGACCGGAGAACTTCCCGAGGTGGGCCTAAAGCCCCCCGCCGGTCTGCCGGGCCGAAACACCGAAGAGGCTATCCGGAACGGAATCTGGCATTTCTGCACGGCCGGCACCGAAAGGCTCACACGCCGGCTCGCCGCCGCCTGCTCCACATCACCCGATGTGGTGATCACCGGTGGTGACGCCGATAAGCTCCTCCGGATCGATCTGCCGTTCCCCGTGCATCACCAGCCCCACCTTCTGTTCATTGGAATGCGGGAGATGGCACGTTCCAATGGCAATGCATAGCCCGGATAGCCCGCATATTTCACAAACCTCAAGCGTTAATTATTCTACAACCGATATCACCAAACGATAATCCCAAGTTTAAAGGCAGATTTATAAAAACAGGGTGTTTTCAACGGTATCGGCGACACCGGTTTGGTCTACGACCGAGCCGTCAGCACGCCATCTATAAGAACAGCCTGCAGTTGCGGTGTAAGAACACGAGCGCCTTTGTCTGTTCTTATATATGGCGCACTGACGACTCGTGAAATATACGGGATAGTGTTCGATTCCATGGGGGCATCCCTGTTTCTCTTGACGTCTCGGGGGCATGGAACCGATAATGGAAGTTCTCTCTGGTTGAACCCATCGTACCCTTCAAACTCACTATTCAGGAGATTAACGTATGTCAGAAAACATCAGTGCATTGGCCGCTCGCCTTCAAAAGTTGCGGGATTCTCTTTGACACGGACAACAAACTGGACGAGCTGGAGGAACTTGAAAACCGCATGACGCATCATAACTTCTGGGATGACCAGGAGAAAGCCCAGAAGGTGATCAGACGCTTAAAATATCTCAAGGGGATATGTGAGCCCATAGAAGAACTCCGGCAGGAGGTTGAAGATACGGAAGTGCTCCAGGAACTTGCCGAGGAGGAGGGAGACGACGACACCCTCGTTGAAGTGCAGTCCCGATGCAGGGAGATTGAACAGGAGCTGGATCGACTGGAGCTCCGCAGCATGCTGGCCGAGCCGGAGGATGAAAAGGACGCCTTCCTCAGCGTCCATGCCGGTGCAGGGGGCACTGAGAGCTGTGATTGGGCTCAGATGCTGCTGCGGATGTACAGCCGATGGGCGGAGGAGGAAGGCTACCAGGCCGGAGTCATTGACCGGCGAGAAGGTGAGGAAGCGGGCATACGAAACGCCACTCTGCACATAAAAGGCGACTGTGCATTCGGTTACCTGAAAAGTGAAATCGGAGTGCACAGACTCGTCCGGATATCTCCGTTTGATTCAAGTGGACGACGACACACCTCCTTCGCCGCCGTGGATGTCGTGCCGGAGTATGAGGACGATATTGAGATCGAGCTGGATGATAATGAGCTTGAGATGGATTTTATGAGTTCCAGCGGACCGGGCGGACAGCACGTTAACCGCGCCGCCTCCGCCGTGCGGCTCAAACACATCCCCACCGGCATCACGGTAACCTGCCAGAACGAGAGATCACAACACAAGAACAGGCGCATGGCGCGCAACATATTGAAATCCAAGCTCTACCAGCTCGAACAGCAGAAGCGTGAGGAAAAGCTGGAACAGCTTTATGACGCCAAAGGCGAGATCGCCTGGGGCAGTCAGATCCGGTCCTATGTCCTCCAGCCATACCAGATGGTGAAGGACATGCGCACCGACTGCGAAACCGGAGACACAGAAGCCGTGCTGGAGGGGGACATAACCCCCTTTATGGAGGCGTACCTGCGCTGGAGAATGACCGAGAAGAATTCAGAGAACTGAGTCCCCAAGACATCTTACTGAAAAACCATGCCTGAAAAGGACTACTACAAGATTCTGGGTGTTGACCCCGACGCGTCCGAGGATGAAATACGCCGATCGTACCGCAAGCTGGCCAAGAAATACCACCCGGACCGAAATGAAGGCAGCGAGGCCGCACAGGACAAGTTCAAGGATATCAGCGAGGCCTACAGGGTGCTTTCGGACTCCGAGAAACGACAGAAATACGATCGCCTCCGACAGGCTCACCGGCAGGGAGGGGCCGGATTCAGCTTTGAGGACATTTTTGGGGGCCAGCAGCAGCGGCAACAACAGCAACAGACTCGCACCAGCGGCCGCTCGGGCGGCTTTGATACGGGCGGCTTTGGCGACCTGTTCAGCAACATCTTCGGCGGCGGACGCGGAGCCGGTGAAAGCTACAGCACCAGGCAACGGGGCCATGACGTGCGCAGCCGGGTGACTATCCCCTTTGAAAAGGCCGCAAAAGGTGGCAAAGTCTCCGTCCGGATCCCCCGCCAGGCTGAATGCCAGAGATGCGGAGGAACCGGCGCAGCCCCGGGAAGTCAGGTCGATATATGCCCCCAGTGCGGCGGACGGGGACGGGTTTCCAGCAGTGCGGGACAATTCAGCCGGGCCCAGTCCTGCCCCCAGTGTTTCGGGCGGGGCAAGATAATACAGAACCCCTGTTCGGTCTGCCATGGCGATGGCACTGTGGAAAGAGATGGCACGGTGGAGGTCGACATACCACGGGGCATAGAGGATGGCAAGAAGCTCCGTCTCCGGGGGATGGGTGAACCCGGCGCGGGAGGCGGAGACGCCGGTGACCTCATACTTGAAGTGAACGTTCGGGAACACCCGAAGTTCGACCGGAAAGGTCTGGATATATACAGCTCCGTAACGATTGATATGGTCGACGCGGTGCTCGGAACAGAGGTGGAGGCGGAGACCATGGACGGCTCCGTCACCGTGAAGGTGCCGCCGGGCACCCAGCCGGGACAGAAGCTACGGCTCAAAGGTCGGGGCCTGACGGATCCGGACGGGCGCACCGGAAACCATTACGTGGAGGTTAATGTCAGAATCCCCCGGAACATCAACGAGAAACAGAAAAAAGCGCTGGAGGAATTCCGCGCCGCCGGCTGAAGGGGCATTTCACGTGGTAATCCGTCTGATTGCACTTTCGGCCGGTCAAACCGAAGCCGGAACCCCCGAACAATGCGAATCCGGATTATCCACCCCGATCGTGAAATATACGGGCTATTCTTGCGACTTCAATGACCGAACCATCAACAGGAGTGATACATGTCTCCCAAAAATCGAACAATACAGGTAATTTCCCGGGGCCGACCGGGCAAACTTCACAGCCTCATGGAGACTCTCGGGGATCGCCGGCGTTTTTCGCGGGGAAAAGGTGACGCCTGGGAACCACCGATGGACGTGTTTGAAACAGAAGAGGCGGTGGTTATCAGGCTCTCCCTCCCGGGAATCGACGTTTCCGATGTAAAGATCCGCTACGAAGGTGACCTTGTGACAATATACGGTCAGAGGGAGGCCCCATCTGAACCCGATCTCACCGCCTATCATCGGATGGAGATCCGGAATGGTTATTTCGAGCGACAGGTGCTGATTCAGAAGGCCATTAATCCCGAGCAGGCTTCGGCCGAATACGACGACGGATTCCTGCGGCTTATCATCCCCCGGGCGGAGGAGAAGCCAGAACGAGTCTATACGCTGAAAATCCAGCTCTGACAGATCTGCACACGCTTCATCGATACATAAAGGATATCCCAGGTTATGACTGATACACAGGACGAGGACAGACAGGAATCGGCGGAGGAGAATGAGACACCCGAGCAGCAGGCGGACGGCCTCCATGGCGTACTTTTCCCCACCGAAGAGACCGAATCGGAAGAGGATTCCGGGGAACAGGAGGACCCGGATCAGTCGGACTACCCCGACCAGCCCCCGGTGCTCCCGCAGGCCGAAAACGTAATCTTCCCCGGTATGGTGATGCCCGCCCATGTGGAGGAGCAGGAACTGATTGAGATGGTGGAGGAAATCGTGGTCGGCGATAAAATGTTCGTCGCCCTGGCCTCTCGCGAGGAGGCCGAGAACTTCGACCCGGAGGAGCTTTACAGCGTGGGGACCCTCTGCTCCGTGGTGCAGATGATCAGAATGCCGGATGATAGCGTCAGATTTCTGGCACAGGGGCTGACGCGCTGCAGGGTGAAGGATTTCATTGAATCCGACGGGGTGCTCTATGCGGACGTTGAATATCTGACCGCTGAGGTTCCGGATGATCCCGAAACCAAAGCCCTGCTGAAAAACCTGCGGCAGCAGTTCATCGATATGGTGGATATGCTGCCGGAGGCCGACGAAGACGTGGAGGAGGTCATTGACACCATAGAGGACCCCGGCAGACTCGCCGATGTGGTCTGCGCCAATCTGAACGTCTCCATTGAGGATAAACAGCAGGTGCTGGAGACGCTGGATGTGAAGGAACGTCTTGAAAAAGTGTCCAACTCCCTCGCCCGCGAGGTGGAATACCTCGATGTCGCACAGCGAATCCGCTCACGGGCCCGGGACGAGATGGACAAAGGACAGCGGGAATACTATCTGCGCCAGCAGCTCAAAGCCATCCAGGAGGAACTCGGCGAGGGAGAAGCCGGATTGGATGAGACCCAGGAACTGCGGGAGGAGCTGGAGGAAAAAAATCTTCCCGATGAGGTGCGTGAGACCGCCGATCATGAATTGAAAAGACTGGAAGCGATAAACCCGGCCAGCCCGGAATACAACGTGGTGCGCAATTATCTGGACTGGATACTTGAACTGCCATGGTTGGAAAGCACCACCGATAACCTGGACCTGGATGAGGCCAGTGAGGTCCTGGAGGAGGACCATTATGGTCTGGACGACGTCAAGGAACGGATCCTTGAATTCCTTGCGGTCAGGCAGTTGCGCGATGACATGCGGGGCTCGATCCTGTGCTTTCTCGGCCCACCGGGAACGGGTAAAACCTCAATAGGCCAATCAATAGCCCGAGCCATGAACCGAGAATACGTCCGAACTTCTCTGGGCGGCGTGCGTGACGAGGCTGAGGTCAGGGGGCACCGCCGGACCTACGTCGGCGCAATGCCCGGCCAGATCATACTGGGCCTGAAAAAAACAGGCTCCAACAATCCGGTCTTCATGCTGGATGAAGTCGATAAACTCGGATCCGATTTCCGCGGAGACCCCTCCAGCGCCCTGCTCGAAGTGCTGGACCCCGAACAAAACGACAATTACGTGGACCATTATCTTGACATGCCATTTGACCTGTCCCGCGTAATGTTCATCTGCACGGCCAACGTCCCGGATACAATCCCTCCCGCTCTGCGGGACCGCATGGAGATGCTGGAGTTCCCGGGGTACACGGAAGAGGAAAAGCTCCAGATCGCCCGCCAGTACCTCGTGCCCGATCAGATCAAAGAACATGGACTCACGGAAGAACAGATCAGCATCAGCGATGATGCACTCAACCGGCTGATCGCCGAATACACGAGGGAAGCCGGCGTGCGAAATCTGGAGAGAGAGATAGCCTCCATCTGCCGGAAGGTGGCCCGGGGGGTGGCCTCGGAACAGATCGAGTCCCGTGAGGTCGGCCCGGACGCGGTCGAGGATATGCTTGGCCCACCACAATACATCCCCGAGGTGGCCGAAAGAGTTGATGAACCGGGTGTAGCCACGGGCGTGGCCTGGACCGCCACCGGCGGGACGGTCATATTCGTCGAAGCTTCAAAGACACCGGGAGAAGGCAATCTCACCCTCACCGGTCAGCTCGGCGACGTGATGAAGGAAAGTGCCCAGGCCGCCCTCACCTTTGCCAGGGCCCACACCGATGAGCTCGATCTGGACCCCAATATGTTCAAAGAGAACGACTTCCACATCCACGTACCCGCCGGGGCAATACCGAAAGATGGTCCCAGCGCCGGAGTGACCATGGGACTGGCGCTGATTTCCCTGTGCATGGGACGGCGCATCCGCCATGATGTGGCAATGACGGGGGAAATCACCCTGCGGGGCAAAGTCCTGCCCGTGGGGGGCATCAAAGAAAAGGCCATAGCGGCCAAAAGAGCCGGAATAGAAACCGTCATCCTGCCGGATCAGAACAAAAAGGACTTGCCTGATGTCCCGAAATATGCCAGGGAAGTCCTGGAGTTTAAGTTCGTTGACCGCATGGACGAAATCATACCGCTTGCACTCTGTGAAGAATAAAATAACCGCCCGCGCTCCGTTGAGCAGCGGGCGGTCGGGGATACGGCGGTTCTATGGATGCCCATCAGAACTCAAGGTCACCCTCTTCGCCGCCTTCGTCGCCTTCGTCGCCTTCAGGGGCGTCCTCTTCGCCACCTTCGTCGCCTTCAGGGGCGTCCTCTTCGCCGCCTTCCTCGGCACCACCAACGTCCTCGGC
>JBKHGK010000055.1:0-9111 GCA_046539705.1 Candidatus Brocadiia bacterium
CTGAGTTTGTGTGCCTCAGGCATGGCGGATCATGACCATTTTTCCGTGCTCCTGTGCAGCCACACTTTCAGCGCAGGTGGAGACACGCTGACATTACAAAAATAAGGCTATCCCGTATATTCCACGAGCTCGGTCGTAGACCAAACCGGTGTTGCCGGTACTGTTAAAAAACACCCTGTTGTTATAAACCTGCCTCCCTTTCTGAAATGCCCGCTTCGCGGGCTTCTCTCCGCCGATCACAGGGACCAACAGATGCTCAGGCCAGCAGGGTGGCCACCAGGCCTGAGATCACTATTCCGTCGAAAGTGCCGGCCCCGCCGATGCTTGCCATTCCGGCGCTGGTCTTATTTATCTCGCGCATGTGCATAAAATCCGCGCCCACCAGGGGCCCTGTCACTCCGGCCACGAAGGCAACCGGCGGTGCAAACTGCGGCAGGAGGATCATCGCGCTCAGCGCGGCGGTTATGGCCGGGATAAAGGGTCGCATGGTGATGCCCACGTTTCGCACGGGGCGGGAGCTTTTGTAGCAGATCACGATATTCAAAGCCACGGCCGTACCGGCGGCAAGGACGGACGGAAAGCCCATCCGGACCAGCCGCAGAACCTGATATGCAGCCACCGCGCAGGGGACGACACATCCGCCCAGGTTGACCGCTATCACGGTATAGGTCTGTCGGCGCACCATGCGGGGGAAAATGCGGCCCAGCCCGAACATCTGCACCGGGACCATCTCGACCTTCTCCCCCCGAGGTATTTTGCGCACGGGAATGTTGATGAAGCTCCCCAGCAGGATGCCCATCACCACCAGCAGCGAGGTGCCGGGGGTCAGGCCGAGTTTCTGCATTGCTCCAAGCATCAGATCGGTCAGCAGGAACGGCAGCAGCAGCATGCCGAAGAGCATTAATCCCAGCGCCAGGCATCCGAAGGGTGTTCTTTGCATTGGTGGTGATCTCCGGGCTCAGAGCCATTCGTGAGTTCTGTACCAATCCAGCGTTCTCCGGACTCCGGAGCTCAGATCGGTGGGACATTCGAAACCGAGGTCTTCGCGAATGCGGTCCACGCTGCAGGCCCAGCCGGGCGCGCGCAGTTCCGCGTATTTCTGCAGGTTCAGTATGCTGGCTTTTCCACTCAGCCGCGAGATCCACTGTTGGGCCAGGCAGAGGGGGTACAGTGCAATTCCGGGGAGGTAAAGCGGTATAGTCCAGGTGTCCATGGCCCGGGCAATATGATCGGTGAGGTCTGAGGTCGTTCGGATTTCCGTTTCCGCCACGTTGTAGGTCCTGCCATATGCGTTCGTCTCCTCCAGCACCCGGACTGCGGCGCGGCTCAGATCCGGGGCGTAAACCAGGCTCAGCTCCTGAGTGCCGCCGTCGAAAAGCGGGCGGATGTGCCACCTGGCGGCCCGGAACAGGCCGAAGAAATCCGTGTCTCTCGGGCCGTAAACCGCCGATGGGCGCAGTATGGTCCAGGGAATGTTACAGGTCTCACGGACCACATTCTCCGCCTGCAGTTTGCTGCGACCGTATTCCGAGACCGGTTCGGGCGGGGTATCTTCGGAGGCCGGGGCCTGGCCTGTGGCGGGCGGGCTGACGGCACGGCTGGATATCTGGACGAAATGCCTGAGCCGGTTGGAACGGCGATTGGCCGCCTCAACCAGGTTGGCGGTGCCATCGCGGTTGACGGTATAGTAATCCTGCGGGTGCACGGCCTTGGTCTTGCCGGCACAGTGGATTACGGACGTCACATCTTCCAGGGTCTCCGCCAGCGAATCCCGGTCCGAGAGGCTTCCGTAACACACGTCCACATCATCTAAGTGCGGCAGTATGAATCCGGTATCGCTGGTCTCCCGCAGCAACAGACGCACCTCGCGCCCGTCCTGACGGAGCCGATCCAGTATGTGGCTTCCCACGAAACCATTTCCACCTGTGAGCAGTACAGTCATAGTTCCCTGGCGTAAATACGGTAGGTTTTATAACGTTCGGCCCCCATTCGACGCAGTGCTCGGAGCATAAGATCGTTGTCCTCGAGGATCCAGGACATCTCACAGCTCCAGTAGCCTCTGGAGGCGCCGTTCTCAAATGTGTCGTGATACAGAAGTGCATCCACCCCGCTATTGCGATATTCCTCGACAACACCAAGAGTTATGACCCTCACCCGGTCAATGCGTCTCGGTTCCAGCAGCAGCCGGACCCACCCCAGTGGCAACAGTTTGCCGTTCAGTTTTCTGAGTATCCGGTTATAGTCGGGCAGGCTCAGGCTGAACGCAATCGGGTGGCCGTCTTTTTCGGCGATGAGAGCGATATTCGGGTCGATTATCGGGCGAAGCTCATCGGCCATGTGGCGGAACTGTGCTTCGGACATGGGGACGAATCCCCAGTTATCCTCCCATGCCCGGTTATACACCCGGAACGCCTTTTCGATTTCCGCGTCGAAATGATTCATGTTGATTGTGCGGATCCTGATTCCGGTTCTATCCCGGATCCGGTCGGCGACCCGCCGCAGGTAACGGGGAGTCTCTCCGTCGGAATGATAATCCAGTGCCAGCAGGTCCCTTGCCTTGCGGTAACCGGCTTTCCGGAGCAGTGCCGGGTAGTACTGTTTGTTGTGGGGCATCATAATCGCCGGCGGCGTGTCGAACCCGTCCACCAGCAGGCCGCATTCCTCGTTGGTGGAGAAATTCAAAGGACCGCGGACCAGGCCCATGTTTCGTTCCCGCAGCCAGCCCTCCGCGGCGTTGAAAAGAGCCGCAGAAGCCTCCGGGTCGGGAAGGCATTCAAAAAAACCGAAACACCCCGCCCGTTCGTCCCAGTATTCGTTGTGGCGGTGGTTTATGTGGGCGGTTATTCGGCCCGCCGGCTCTCCGGTGGAATCGTAGAGGAGAAAATATTCGACGTCCGTGAACTCGAACAGCGGGTTCTGATCGGGGTCGAAGAACTGCTGGCGTTCATAATCGAGGTGGGGCACATACCGGGAGTCTCCCCGGTACATCTCCCGGGGCAAGGTGATGAACTGTTGCATCTGCCGGGAGTTGTGGACCGCGCGGACTGTGAACTGGTCGGATGCCATGTGTGAGACGGTTCCAGATTGCTTGTAGTCAGTCATGTGAGCCATTCGCCGTACGGCGAACATGGCCCGTAGAGGATTATCGCAATTGATCTTGCGAATCATGTTCCATGTTATGGTGGTATTTTGGTCCCACCGCATCCTCTGCTGGTGCGTTATGTTCCCACAACACACCACTCTGCGGTTTCTCCTGTTTGAAATCCTCCTCCTGCACTGATCCGGTTTATATCACCCCGAGTTTCTGGCCGATTGTGCCCATAATTTCCAGTGCGTGCTGTATCTGGTTTTCCGTATGGGTGGCCATCAGACTTATTCGCAGAAGGGAGGAATTGGGGGGGACGGCGGGCGGGACGACCGGGTTGACGAACACGCCCTGCTCTTCCAGCATTTTACACATTTTCAGGCATATCTCGCCGTCGCCCAGATGCACCGGGAGGATGGGAGTCTCGCTGGTTCCCAGGTTATAGCCCAGATCCTTCAGGCCCTCGCGCATCATGCGGGTGTTGTCCCACAGCTTTTCCCGTCGTTCGGGTTCACGTTGCATGATTTTCAGGGCTTCCAGGACGGCGGCCGTGTTGGCGGGGCTCATGCTGGCGCTGAAAATAAGAGAGCGCGAATTATGTTTCAGATAATCGATGGTCTCCTCATCGGAGGCAATAAAGCCGCCCAGAGAGGCGAGCGATTTGCTGAAGGTGCCCATAATCAGATGAACGCTATCGGTCAGCCCAAAATGGTTGGAGGTTCCGGATCCCTGCTCTCCCAGCACCCCGACCGCATGGGCATCGTCGACCATGATGGTGGCCCTGTGTTCCTGAGCCAGTTCGACGATTCGCGGCAGCGGAGCGATATCCCCCTCCATACTGAAAACGCCGTCCACGACGACAAGTTTTCCGTCCTCGGGTTCAAGCTCCTGAAGTTTGCTCTCGAGCCCGTCCATGTCGTTATGGGGGAATCGCAGCAGATCACCGAACGACAGCAGGCATCCGTCCACGATACTGGCATGATCACTCTTATCGGTGATGACGTAATCGTCCCGGCCAACCAGGCAGCTTATAACGCCGAGATTGACCTGAAAGCCGGTTGAATAAAGGGCTACGGCCTCTTTACCCACCAGTTCAGCCAGTTCCTCTTCCAGTTCCAGATGTATGTCGAGTGTGCCGTTGAGGAATCTGGACCCGGCACAGCCCGAACCATATTTGTCGACCGCCCTCTTCACAGCCTCCTTGATCTGCGGGTGCGAGGTGAGTCCGAGGTAGCTGTTGGAGCCAAGCATCAAAACCTTCCGCCCGTTCATGCTCACTTCGGTATCCTGGGCGGAAGATATGGGCCGGAAATAGGGGTATAGCCCCGATTCCCTGACCCGCCGGGCGTCCTCATACTTTCGCACTTTATCCAGAAGAGGGGTCTCGTCTAATGCCAGATCCTGCATGCCATTATTACCTCGTAAGATAGCTCGGTATTGGGGATAGGCCGAATGCTGAAACCGTCCGGTCCGGGATTCGGCAATCACGATGCATATATTACAGCCAAACACTTATGTTTGCAATATGTTACGACGAGTTATGATTTGTGCGAGGACCGTTCCCCCGCTTCGGCGCTTCAGGAATGCGCGGATCGGTCCCTTTGAAACCGGGCCAGAAGTTGAAAAAATAGCGAGCCCGGCCTATATTAGACGTTCTGGATATGCGGTTTTCTCCGACCGTTCCCTCTTTCCATGGGTGTCAGACGTGAGTGCATATGACTATGATCTTGCAGTTATCGGCGCCGGCCCCGGCGGTTACGTTGCGGCCATCCGTGCATCTCAGCTCGGAGCCAGCACCGTTGTTATAGAGAAGGAACATCTCGGCGGGGTCTGCGGAAACGTCGGCTGTATTCCCACCAAAGCCCTTATACATTCCGCCCGCTCCTACCTGTCGGTCAAGCAGGCCGGGCCCGTCGGAGTGAAGGTCACGGACGTGGAACTGGATTTTGCCTCCGCCGCAAAGCACCGGGATAAAGTGGTGTCCACGCTCCGCCGGGGTGTTGGATCGCTGCTCTCGGGCAATGACGTGGAACTGCGGCGCGGCGAGGCGAGATTTGAGGATGAGCACCACATTGTGGTGGATGGGGAGGACGACGGACGGATCTCGGCCGCAAACATCATCATTGCGAGCGGATCGGTCCCCATGGAGCTGCCCGGAATGGAATTCGACGGCGAAAGGGTGATTGACAGCTCCATTGCGGTGAGCCTGGACCGGCTGCCGGAATCGCTGGTCATAATCGGCGGGGGCTACATCGGATGCGAGTTCGCGGCGGCATTCAGCGCCATGGACGTGGATGTGAATGTGGTTGAGATGATGGACGACATTCTCCCCCTGATGGACCCGGATTGTGGGAGGGCGATCGCCAGACAGCTGAAAAAACAGGGCGCCACAATTCATACCGGGACCAGGGTGGAGGAGCTCAGCCGGACGGATGATGGTATCTCGGCGGTCCTCTCGGATGGCGAGCAGATAGGGGCCGAAAAAGCTCTTGTGGCCGTCGGACGACGCCCCCTGACCGAGGGGCTTGAACTGGAGAGGGCCGGAGTGGAAACCGGTGAAGATGGGGAGATCCCGGTGAACGCACATCTGCAGACAAACGTGCCCCATATTTATGCGATCGGTGATGTGAATGGGGAGGTGATGCTGGCTCACGTGGCCAGCCAGGAGGGAGTGGTGGCCGCGGCGCACCTGTCCGGGCGGATGAGTGCGGAGATGGACTACCGGGTCGTCCCCGCCATCGCCTTCACCACCCCGGAACTCGGCACCGTGGGATTGCCGGAGGATGAGGCACGGGAAAGATACGAGGATGTGGTGGTGAAGAGCTTTCCCATGCGTGCCCTTGGCAAAGCCCATGTGAATAATGATACGGACGGTTTCGCGAAGATGATTGCGGATGGACGCACGGGACAGATACTGGGTGTTCATATCGTCTCCTCCCATGCCAGCAGTCTGATAGGCGAAGCCACGCTTGCCCTGCAGCTGGAGGCCACCGCCGAGGAAGTCGCTCATGCGATACATGCTCACCCCACAATGCCGGAGTGCCTGCGGGAGGTTGCCGAGGGCGTGATTGGATTGCCTGTCAACTGGCCGGGATGAGCTGCAGATGAGTGACGATACCCACAACGATGTCCGCCGATTACACATATCCGGCCCGCGGCGCCTTGATTACGAGGAAGCCTTCCACCAGCAACAGGACCTGGTGAACCGGTGCGTTGAATCCGGCGGCCGGGACAATTTCCTGATGCTTGTGGAACACCCGCCGGTGATTACCGTTGGCCGCTCCGGAGAACTGGAGGAGGTCGTTGCCGATGAGGCCGTGCTCCGGGAGCGAGGCGTCGAGGTGGTGGAGACGAATCGTGGGGGCCGGGCCACTTACCATGGCCCCGGCCAGCTGGTTATGTATCCGGTCATTGACCTGAAAGCGCGGGGCAGGGACCTGCATCGGTACCTGCGGGACCTGGAGACGTGGATGGTTGAGCTGTTGCACCAGTACGACGTAGAAGCACATGCCGACTCCGAACACACGGGAGTGTGGGTGGGAGATGATAAGATCGTGAGCATAGGGATTGCGGTCAGGCGGTGGGTCTCCTACCACGGGGTGGCGCTGAATGTGAACAACGATATGTCCTTTTTCGACCTTATCGTTCCCTGTGGCCTTCCCGAGGTCCGGATGATATCTCTGAGTGAGGAGGTCGGCGGAGAGCTGAATGTGGAGGATGTGGCCGGGCGGGCTGCCCGGCTTTTCGCAAGCATATTCGATTTCGAGGATAGTTCCTGTTATGTCCGTGACGAAACGTAAATTCCCGGCATGGCTGAAAAAACGCCTCCCCCGGGGCGAGGAGATACAGGAGGTCAGGGACATCCTGGCCGACTGCCACCTGGCCACCGTCTGCCAGGAGGCCCGATGTCCGAATCGCGGGGAATGTTATGCGAAAGGCACGGCGACCTTTATGATCCTGGGGCGAGTCTGCACGCGGAACTGCACCTTCTGTGCCGTCTCGAGCGGAGATCCATCCCCGGTGTCCGATGATGAACCCGAGCGGGTGGCCGAAGCGGCCGCCCGCATGGGCCTGGAGCATGTGGTGATTACCAGCGTAACCCGCGATGATCTGCCGGACGGGGGAAGCGAGCATTTCGCCCGGGTTATCCGCGCCATCAGGGCGCGCTGCGAGGCAACGGTTGAGGTCCTGACGCCCGATTTTGAGGGCAGAGAGGAGGATGTTGACCGCGTGCTGGAGGCACGCCCGGATGTGTTCAACCACAACCTGGAGACCGTGCCCGGGCTTTACCCGGAGGTCCGCCCGGAGGCCGACTACGGGCGTTCACTGCAAGTCCTCGCCCGGGCATCCGACAGCGGATTGCTCACCAAAAGCGGCCTGATGCTCGGCCTGGGTGAAACGGACAGCCAGGTCGTGGAGGTTATGAAGGATCTTCGGGATGTGGGCTGCGATGGCCTGACCCTGGGGCAGTACCTCCGCCCGAACGAGGAGAAACACGATGTGGTGTCCTTCATCCATCCGGATCGCTTCGAGCAGTACAGAGAGCGAGCCTGTGATATGGGATTTAGTGGTGTCGCTGCCGGCCCCTTCGTGCGGAGCAGTTACAATGCCGGCCAACTGGCGGAGGAACTGATGGAACGCAGGTGCGCGACCGATCGCGAAAAAGATAACTGATAACCGTGAACTGGAGGAACAACGATGGAAAAGACAGCAGAACTTCCGGAACTGGGTGACGACGCAGGTGAAAAGGCCGAGGTCTCATTCTGGTATGTGACCGCCGGTGAAAACGTGCAAGAGGATGATGATATGGTGGAGATGGTCACCGATAAGGCCGCCTTCACCGTTCCGGCCCCGTTCAGCGGGACCATCAAAGAACAGCTTGCGGAGGAGGGGGATACCGTGGAGGTCGGAGATCCCCTGGCGCTCATGGAAGTCTGAAAGGAGGACGGGTTTGGCATTTGAGGAGATAGCGGGCCAGGACAGGGCTGTGGACTTACTGAGGGCGGAGCTCCGCTCCGGCGGGGTCCCCCATGCGCATCTGTTCGTGGGCCCCGGAGGAGTCGGGCGCCGGGCGGTGGCCAGGGAACTGGCCGGCGTTATGCTGTGCGGTGAAAGCTCGACCGATATGTGTGGTAACTGTGAGAATTGCCGGGCGTTTGCCCATGATAATCATCCCGACTATCTCGAAATAGGCGTTCCGGAGGGCCGGCAGTCGCTGCCGATCAGCCTGATTCGGGGTGACGAGGGGGGCAAGGAGCGGGGCGTGCAGGAGGAGGCCGCCCTCAAGCCGGTTACCTCTGATCGCCGTGTTTTTGTTGTGCGCGACACCGAGATGATGACGATGGAAGCGGCGAACTGTTTTCTCAAAACCCTGGAGGAACCACCGGGCGAGAGCTACTTCATCCTCCTCGCCTCGGGCCTGCAGGAAATACCGGATACCATCATCAGTCGGTGCCGGCTCATAAAATTCAGTGGCCTGCCGCCGGACAGGGTGGCCGGCAAACTCGAGGAGAAGGGGGTTGATGGCGCGGATGCGGCCTGGCTGGCCAGGCGCACGTGGGGGAGTCCGGGAAAGGCCAGCGATTTCATGGAGAAACAGCTCCATCGCAGCAATCAGGAGATTATAGGTGAACTGCTGCAGATGGGCCCCCGGGATAACATTCGCCTTTCGGACGAACTCCGGGAACGGGCCGACGAACTCGGGGATTCGAGCGCCGAGCGCCGACAGATGTTGCAGGAGCTGGTCGAGTGTATCGCGGTTTTTTTCCGCGATGTGGCGGTGGTAAAGCTTGATCCCGGCGTTGAACTCTTCAATGAAGATATGCGTGAAAGAATCACAGCTTATGCCGACAAACGGGATATTGATACTGTGGTGGAACTGGCCGATAGAAGCTTTGAGGCGCTGGAGCGCGTGGGGGCGAACGCCAACCAGCGGCTTGTGACTCTCGATCTTTTCTCCCACCTCTGTGCCTGAGGCTTGTGAAATATTCGGGTTAGTCCATCTTCTTCTGTTCTGGTGATCGAGC
>JBKHGK010000056.1:0-9008 GCA_046539705.1 Candidatus Brocadiia bacterium
GATCGTGGATACCCTCCCGGCGCGGTGATGCTTTCCACCAATAGTGGTGATCGGTTATCGGTTATCGGTTATCGGTTATCGGTGATCGGTTACTGATCACTGTTCACCGAGCACTGATCACTGGATATAGATCCCCATCAATTGTATCTCCAGCGGGGGGCTGTGTCTGTGCACCGTGGATGGTTCCTGTCCTCCAGCAGTACGGAGCGAACTGCATGACAAACGCGATGCCGGACAATCCCGAGGATTATCCGATTGCCGTGGTTGCGCTGAACAAACCTCTGCGCCGGTATTTCGATTATCTTATCCCGGAGCAGCTCCGGGGCCGGGTCCATGTCGGAGGGAGAGTGAAGGTTCCTTTTGGCCATCAGAAGGCAGCTCTGGGGTACTGCGTGGATCTGCGCAGGGACACCGACGTGCCGGCCGGAAAACTCCGGGAGATCACGAAACCGGTTGATGACGAACCGGTCTTTACTCCCCGGATGTTGAGGTTGGCCAGGTGGATGGCCGATTACTATCATTGCGCAATGGGGGAGGCCATGGCCGCGGCCGTGCCCTCTGCGGTTCATGCCCGGCGTCGCCGCAGGAAGGTACAATGCGTGAGATTGCTGATGGGCCAGGGGGAGGCGGAGGAGAAAGCCGACGAGATATTTGATCGGTCACCGGCCCAGAGTAAGGCCCTGCGGACTCTCGCCCGGATGGACGGAGAACCCCCTGTGGTGGAGCTGAAACGTGCTGCTGATGTCAGTCGTACAACCGTCAAAGCGCTTGCCAGGCGGGATATAGTTAAGATCGAAAAGCAGGTGGTGGAGGAAGATGATCCGCTTGAGACGGTGGAGGCGGAACTGGAGGAACCCTATGAGCTGACCCGGGAGCAGCAGGCGGTTTATGATTCGGTGACACGCCGCATTCGGAAGGGTAAATTTGACGTGATGTTGCTCCACGGTGTGACCTCCAGCGGGAAGACGGAGATCTATCTGCAGACGATCGCTGAGGTGGTGGCGGAGGGTAAACAGGCCATCGTGCTCGTGCCGGAGATCAGCCTGACGCCTCAGACTGTGAGACATTTCAGAAGCAGGTTTCGTAATCTCGCCGTTCTTCACAGCCGGTTGACCGAACGGCAGAGGCGTTATTACTGGCACCAGATCCGTGAGGGCGAGGCCGATGTGGTCATTGGCGCCCGGTCGGCCATATTTGCCCCGGTACGGAAGCTGGGACTGCTGGTGATTGACGAAGAGCATGAGAATAGCTTCAAACAGGATTCAGTTCCGCGCTACCATGCCCGGGACGTGGGTATCATGCGGGCGAAGTTCGATAATGCGCTTGTTCTTTTGGGCACCGCCACTCCCTCACTGGAAAGCTATTACAATGCAAAGAC
This sequence comes from Candidatus Brocadiia bacterium, assembly GCA_046539705.1. Lineage (GTDB taxonomy): Bacteria > Planctomycetota > Brocadiia > SM23-32 > SM23-32 > CAZXYF01. The sequence goes on from JBKHGK010000056.1 coordinate 1,379, forward strand.
CGGCAAATACACCGCGTTCCACCTGAAGAAACGGATTGGTAACCGGCCGATGCCCCCGGTGCAGGTGGTCGATATGCGTCACGAATGGGCCGGGAAGGGTAATCCCCGGGTCATCAGTCGGAGGTTGGAGGATTGTGTTCGGGAAAGCCTGCGCAAGGAGGAGCAGGTAATATTGTTCCTGAACCGTCGTGGTTACAGTCCGTTCATCAAATGTCCGCGCTGCGGATACAGTCTGGAGTGTGAGCGGTGCGAAATCACGATGAATTTTCACCGTCATATTAACGTTGTGAAGTGTCATTACTGCGGTCTGGAAATGCGCCCTCCGGCACAGTGTCCGGAGTGCGGTTGTGAGAATATTCGGTTTGGAGGGGCCGGGACCGAACGTGTCGAGAATGCGGTGGAAAAACGCCTGCCGGAAGCGTCAATACTGCGTATGGACAGCGACACGATGAAAACCCGTACGGCCCATGAGGATACGCTCGAGGAATTCAGGCAGGGCCGGGCCAATGTGCTGGTGGGGACTCAGATGATCGCCAAGGGTCTGGACTTTCCGACCGTAACTACCGTCGGCGTGGTGAATTCCGATGTGTCGCTCCACCTGCCCGATTTTCGATCGCGAGAACGCACATTCCAGCTTCTCGCGCAGGTCGCCGGCCGCACCGGGCGAGGGGAGGCCGGTGGGCGTGTGATACTGCAGACATTTTTGCCCGAGGATCCGAGCATACAGGCCGCTGCAGAGCATGACTTCGAACGGTTTGCCGAGCTGGAGCTGCAGACGCGCAGGAGGCTCAAATATCCGCCTTACGGACGTATGGTGCGCTTTATCTGCAGGGGGAAGAAGTGGGAGGAGATTGATGAGTACATGAAGGATCTCGTGGGCCGAATAAAAATTCTGTGCAGGGAGGTTGGAGAAGGTGCAACTGTTCTGGGACCGGCCACTGCACCTGTTGCGAAGATCAAACGCAGATATCGATATCATGCCCTCCTGAAATGCCCGAATTCCGGGGTGGTACATAAGATACTTGATGATCTTGAGGGACATCTGGATGGGCCGAGCGGCGCAAAGGTTGTTGTTGATGTTGATCCCCAGTCAATGTTGTAAAGGTTGCAATTATGCCGACTTGACAGTATCCTGAAGATGGATGGATTGAGCGGGAGGAGAGAGAACAGTGCACGTGATCTATCATCAACACAGTTGTCTTATCAGCGCACGGTGCTGTGTTGACAATAAGGGTTGCTGGAAGTTGTTGGCACGTGTCCTCGCGCCCTTTCCGAATTGAAATTGCGAAGGAGGGGTTGAATATGGAGGGAGAGGAAGATCAAGAGCAAAGAGTCATGAAGCGCATACTTTGTGAGGGTGTTCTTCTCTCTTTTCGACGCCGGAGGGGATTTCTGAGGAAGTTATTTGGAGGGAGCTCAAAATCGGCTCCCGTTCCGGTCCGGAATATATCCCGTGACGGCGTATGTTTTCTGAGCAAACAGGAGCTTGCCGAAGGCGAAGAGCTGCATCTTACCATGAATCTGGGCCCCGGCCGGCCCACTATGAGGTTGGAAGGGAAGGTAATATGGTGTGATGAGGGGAAAGGTAAATATCCCTGGAAGGCAGGAGTGGGATTCACCAAAGTGCCGACAGAAGCGTGGACGGTCCTGGAAAATATTGAGGATTACTGTAAGGAGAAGAAAAAAACCTCCGACACATGGCGTCTCCATCACACTGACCGGCATAACGCGCGATTTGGCGGTTCACTGAAGTATCCAGGAGAAGATGAAACATGAGGTCCCGGCAGCTGTTGTCGACCTTTGTATTTATTGGTTGAAAAACTCCGGATTAAATCCGACACGGATTGCCCCAATAATTGTGTATACGATTCAGGATTGCAGGTTCGGTTGGGTGGATCCATGTGATCCGGCTCCTACCAGAAGCAATCTCTTCGGCTCCTGAAGTTTTCCGCGCGGCAGTTTCGATTGATCACCGTGATGCGACCCAAACGCAGCACCCGATCGGGTCCACTTATCCCGTATATTTCACGAGTCGCCAGTGCGCCAGATATGAGAACAGTCAAAGGCCGGACACCCGCCTTTGACTTCCGCGCATATCCGGCGCTGAGGGCGCTTGAAATAAGCGGGATAGGTGTTTTTCTGCAGTGCGTCAGGGGATCGGTTTTTATCTGTTTTTGCTGAGTCATGTACCCTCTCATGTGGAGAACTGGCTTGACGGATGGTGGGCACCGTGGTACAAAAATGATCAGGATAGGATAGGTTGTTTTCCATTGCCACTGATCTGGGAGCGAGCTAAGAAGTGAACCGATCCAATACAACTGTTATTGTTATCGCAATATGCATATTTAGTCTGTCTGTTATCTTTCCGGGTGCGGCTGTATCCCAGGAGGAGGATGCCGAAAAGGCGAGTGATCTCGTGGAGCAGCTGAAGGAAGCTGATTCTTACCAGCGAGGTCGGATAATTAATGAGATATCGGAGTCTGGGGATGAAGCAGTCCCGCCCCTGCTGGAGGTGGTGCAGAGCTGGAGGGGGCGTACCGATAACCAGTTTGTGAGCGGCTGTATGCTTGCGCTTGGGCGGATTGGCGGACCGGCGAGAGAGGCCACCGATCATCTCCTTGAGGCTCTGACCGCTACAGACGCCCGTTTGCGGTATTCAGCGGCGAAAGCGCTTGGAGAGATATGGAAAGGGGAGGGCGGCGGAGAAGATGTCAGGGAAGTAAACGCTGCTCTGCTGGCCTGCTTTTACTCGATAGCCTATGAGGACCGTGGAGTTGAAGCATATGCCCCCGCGTTTTCCCTGATTGTTATAAACGAGATTGATGTTGACCTCGGGGGGGCGGCATCGGTGGCTTCTGTTCCGCTTCAGGGATTGCGGAATCAGGTCGGTCGGTGGGCCGCCAAAAAGCCAAATTCACTTCCACCTTTTGAGGAACAGCCGTGGGAATTGCTTTTTACATATATCCTGAATCGACCGGGGTCCGAGGCCGCTCAGGAGGCGCAGGAAGTACTCAACCGCCGTAAACCGTTGATGGCGGTTGATGCCATAATACGGACGCTTGCGGGGGGGCGTATTAAGGTTGGTAGCGAGCGCTGGCAGCAACTGGCGCGGGTGGTTACTGGGATATCGGGGGTGTCAATGCCTGAGGATTCCGAAGAGAATCCAGCCTCAGTGGTGGAAGATTGGTCGGCGAGGTGGCTGGATGATCTGCGGGACAGGACAGGTGAGAAACACAGGGAGTACACCCTGAATAAATTTGAAAGAAGGATTAAAGAGGCCGGAGCAAATCCCACGGAGGAAGCACTCGATGAGATAGAAAAGATGAAAAGCGTCTTGCTTGTCCAGCTTGAAGGGCCGGACGATCTTCCCGAGGACTTGTCGCCCGAGGCGCATCAGATGCTGCAGAAACCTATGAAGATAAAACATCAACTTGCGCAGGCGGTCCAGAAATTTTCCGAAAACGAGGAGGCGCATCGCCGGCTTCAGACAGTAAAACGGATGCAACGGATAGTCGACCGGAGGGAGGGTACACGGGTGGGCAGACAGTTTCTGGATGAGCTGGTGGAGTTTGCCCGGGAGGAACGGCGCCGTCATGTGCTGGCCGATCTCAGTGATTTGCTCAGGGATATCGGGGGTATGCCGGTGGTTCTTACCGAACAGGATCAGGACGAGAAAAACAAGCGTCTCGAGGAATGGCTGGAGCAGGTAAGGTGAAAACCTGAGGGGGCGGAGCTGAGATCTTTCCGGTTTTTTCCCTTGAGCCCGCAAAGCGGGCGCCTGGTTGTTACCGGACCGGATCCTGTATCCCACCAATGTTTTACGATAATACCGTCGACAGGCCCGGACCATTTCAAGTGCAAACAGCGATCTTCACAATCGCTCCTGGCCTGTTCCCTGCGTCTGAGGCGCGCAAGCCTTCAGGCCGAACCTCGTTGGCACTGTTTCTCGACCTCTTGCTGATTATCCTTCACGGACGGTGCCAGTTGTCCTTGAGGTAATTGATGTAGAACTCCACGTTTTCGGCCGGGACGTTGGCGGGGATGTGATTGCCAACGGCGAATATGAAACCGGGGCACTGGAAGGCCAGGGGGAGGGTCCGGTCAATCTGATCTCTGATATCCTCTTGGCTGCCGTAAGTCATCGTCCGGCAGTCAACCTTGCTACCAACCAGCACGTGGGTGTCGCCGAATTTTTCAACCATCATATCGAGATCCATGCGGGGTTCAAAGATGAATCCATCGGCTCCCGCCGCCGCCAGATCGTCGACAAACTCCGTAAAGTCTCCATCCGAGCAGTACAGAACCTTTATGCCGGCCTCCCGAAGTGGTTTCCATAATTGTGCAAAGCGGGGGAAAACGCTTTGTCGATAGCTCTCAGGATGCATGAAGGCCCCGGCGGACCAGACGATATCGTCATGGCAGATGAATGCGTCGATAGATGTCTCCGCCCAGGCTCGGTAGTGAAAGAGGCTGCGCTGGAAAATAGTTTCGAGCACCCGATCAAACTTGTCCATATCCGCTGCCGCCCGTAGCAGCATATCCCACCCGAATACGTCTATGGCACCGGATATGAGGGTCTTATAATACCCTCCCGGCATGAGCTTATCGGGATTCGTCTTCTGCTGCTTCTGGTGAAGGTCTTCATAATAACGCACAAGTTCGTCAAAATCGGGCATTCCGTATTCCTCAACCGCGTCGAACTCCCATATTTCACTCATATTCTCAAAAGGACACTGGCCTTTATCTCGTTTATCCGATCCATCTTCAACGTACACGGCATGTCCCATATCGGTGATCCGGCCGGCCTCTCCCCAGTTGATGGGGCCATCGTCCACTGTCCACAACAGGTCCAGTTCAAACCATCGGTCGAATTGGTCCTCGCCAATTCGGCGCACAATGGCATCGTTGCTGGAGTATTCGGTATGAGCGAGACGGGGCGTGGAGTTCAGCCCGATGGTTTCGCGTGCTATTTCGTAACTTATGGATGGTGCCTTTCAACAAGGGGGATGCGGACATACTCGACAGCATTTCAGCAGAATAATTACAGATACATTACACGGGGAAACATGGAGTGTAAACCCGGAGCTGTAGCCTGAGGGTTTTGCGAGGTGGGGGCTTTTATCGTCAGGCAGGCCTCACGTCCGTACCGCGCATCGTATGGTCTTTCAGCGGTTGTTCAGAATACGTATCCCGTTGCGAGAAGTATCGCGTTCATGCCGCGATTGTCGCTGTGGAGGCCCCCATTGGAGGCATGGATGAAGCGGAGATTGATCTGGTACATACCCGCAGCCTCACCGCCCGGAGTGATGTGTACTCCCATTCCGGCCACGGGATTATGGGTGAAGTGCAATCCCTGTCCCTTCCAGCGTCGTGAAGAATACATCAGGCCTATTCCGCCTTCAATGTACGGGCGTGTGCGGGACGTGGCGAGGGCATCCAGGTAACACATTGTCAACATGTTGATGGACAGCATGCCCTGCCATGGCGGGCTATCACCCGCGCCGGCGGAGGCTTCCAGTTTAAATCTCAGATAATCGGGAGTGGAAAAGGGGGCGGCGTAGTCATGATCCAGTATGATGAAGCCGGTGACCATGGCGAGGGTCGCACTGTCCGATCCCGGATCGTATATTCTTCCCGCACCTGCTGTCAATCCGTGGCGGGGAGGATAAGGACGATCGGCTGTTCTGACGTTGCGATCTGGAGTATAATCCCTGGGGGCATGGCGGGAATACCGGCGTTGGCACCCTGAGAATGCCAGGGAAAGCCCGATAATACACATTGTCCAGAAGTGTGGATGTTTCACGAACCGGTCCCTTTGTTACTATCATATACTCGTCGGGTGTGGTCGGTCATGAGGCTCATTATACCTCTTTTGACGTCTGTATTCTATTCCTGAGTGGGGAGTGAGAGATGAAAGTTCTTCTTATCAGACCTCATATCACGCTGGAGGTTGCCCAAAAGCTGCGCTCATTTCTCCATCTTGAACCGCTGGCCCTGGAAATTGTGGCCGGGGGAATCGGTGAAAGGCATGACGTCCGCATTCTGGATCTTGCATGCCGGCCTGATCCCTTGAGTGCGTTCAGAGGCATGCTCGGCAGCTTCGAGCCTGACGTCGTGGGGTTTACCGGATACTCCAATCAGGCGGAGACGGTTAAACAGCTGGCCCGCGAATGCAGAGGACTTTTACCGGATGCTCTGATAATGGTGGGAGGGATACATGCGACGGTGGTTCCGGAGGATTACGGCCGCTGCGATGCCATTGATCTGGTAGTTAGGGGGGAGGGAGGGACCGCCATAAGAAGGTTTTTCCGGACGTTCGAAACGAAAGGAACTATCCCTGAAGACGATGCTCTTTTGCCGGTTCGTTCACCCGACTTCGCGCAAAGGTGTCGCTCAAGGCCGCCTCAGCTCCCGCCCTATGAGGAAATTCCCCGGGCCAGGCGGGACCTGGTGGATCGTTCCCGCTATTTTTGCGTATGGCATGGAAAAAAACGCGAGCATCTTCCGACGCTATTTCCTCGTACCGCCGCTATGCGTACAAGCTGGGGATGCCCCAACAGGTGTAACTTCTGTGTGGTTCATTACCTGGCGGATGGAAAGTACCGCCAGCGAAGTCCCGAGAGCACTGTGGAGGCCATAGATAGCATCCCGGAGGAGCATATTTATTTTGTGGATGACGAGATGTTCATCAACGCCCGGCGTTGTCGGGCAATCGCCGAGTTGCTTATTGAACGCGACATCGACAAACAATATGTTAGCTGGGCCCGGGCGGATACCATATGTCGCCACCCGGAACTGTTTGCGCTCTGGAAAAAGGCCGGTCTTTCGCTCCTTTACGTGGGGCTTGAATCCATGGATGCCGATGCGCTGGAAGGGTTCAACAAGGGGATCAAACCCGGGGTCAACCGGAAGGCGGTGCGAATATTGAAAAGCCTGGGCATAGGTCTGCACGCTGCATTTATGGTGCGACCCGAATTTGAAGATGAAGACTTTGGGGGTCTCAGAAGTGCAGTTGAGGAGGTGTCACCGGCCGAGGTCACTTTCACCGTTTTTTCCCCATCTCCGGGTACGCCTCTGTGGGAGCAACACCGCGACGATTTCATCTGTGAGGATCCCTATTCCTTTTACGACTGTTTTCACACCCTCCTGCCAACGTCCCTGCCGCTGAAAGAGTTTTATGCCAAATTTGCGGGACTCTATCTGCACGGGGTTCGGCACAACCCATGGCTTCACAACCGGGTTCGCGTCCCGGTCGGTGACTTTTGTCGGTTCGTCTGGAGCGGTGTCCGATACGGTCTTTCGCTGCGCAACATTTATCGTGATTATCAGTGAACGTCTCTGTGGTGTGTTTGGGCTCATGATCTCCTCGATTTTGTCTGTCTAATGCATGGTGGTTCTGCCATGGGATCAAGTATATCCCAACCCTGCAAGGGCCGTTGGCCCTCTCCGGGTTGGGCTATGACGATCGGTCTTTCAGGCTGGCAGAAGGCTTACCCGTATATTTCACGAGTCGTCAGTGCGCCATCTATAGGAACAGACAAGGGCGCTCGTGTTCTTACACCGCAACTGCAGGCTGTTGTCCTCCAGCTCAGAACTCGGAACTCAGAACTCAGAACTTAGAACTCAGAAC
>JBKHGK010000057.1:0-8881 GCA_046539705.1 Candidatus Brocadiia bacterium
TTCCGGTGTTGCCGGCAGTGGTTCACTCCTCGATAGCGGAACGGATCTCCGCCTCCGACAGCGCCCCCGGGCGAAGAATGACCGGTTCCGACTTTTCCAGACGGACCACGGTCGAGGGAACTCCCCCCTCAACCCGCCCCCCATCCAGTACCGCGCTGATCTCAGCCTCAAAATACTCGAGCACTTCAGCACGGGTCTTTGCCGGTTCCCGGCCCGCGGGATTCGCACTGGGCGCATAAATCGGACTGCCAGCCGCTCGGAGCATACTTCGGGTGGACTCACAATCCGGACACCGGAGCCCCACCGAGTCGCCCTTCCCACTCTGAGTCACCAGCGTCAGCGGACCCGGCCAGAATTTCTCGGCCAGCCGCCTCTCCCGCACGCTCAACCCTGCCGCGTATCGTCCCGCATCCGCAGCATCCGCGATCAGGATAGCACATTTTTTATCGCGGGGACGCTCTTTCACCGAGTAAAGCCTGTCCACCGCATCGGCATCGTCCGCGCGGGCCCCCAGGCCATACACGGTCTCCGTTGGAAAGGCCACGAGTTCCCCCCTGAACAGGAGCCGGCCGGCCTCCCTGATTGCTTCGCTGCTTTTCGCGTCAAGAATGCGCGTTTTCATTTTCCTTTTCTCCTTTCACATTCTCCCGGCTGACGCCGCATCTTTTCATGAGCCTGTGGAAGCTTTCCCGTTCGATACCGGCCCGTTCAGCCGCCCTCGTCACATTTCCCTCACACCGCTTAAGCATTTGCCGAACGTATTTTTTCCGCAGACGGTGTTGCATTCTGTCCATGGCTTCCCTGTAGGGCAGATTAAGGGGAACCTCCCGCTCCCCATCCGGTTCCGCGCGCCCACCCGAAAGATGAAGATCCGCGGGAGTAATTGTCCCACTTTCGGCCAGCAAAGCGGCCCTCTCTATCACGTTCCGGAGTTCACGAACATTTCCGGGCCAGCTGTAACGGCGCATCTCTTCCCGTGCTTCCGGCGAAACCTGAAGATTCCTGTTTTCTTTTTCGGCGAACTCTTCAAGCAAATGATCCACCAGAAGGGGAATATCGCCATCTCTTTCGCGCAGGGGCGGCAGATTAATGGGGAACACATTCAGGCGGAAATACAGATCCTCCCGCAGTTGCCCTTCAGCCAGCGCCGCCTCCACATCCCGGTTGGTGGCCGCAATGACCCGCACGTCCACCAACCGTTCGTCGGTACCACCCACCCGTCTGATTTCCTCCTCCTGAAGTGCCCGGTTGATCTTCGCCTGGGTGGACGGGGGCAACTCCGTCACTTCATCAAGCATGAGAGTGCCACCGTCCGCCTCTTCAAAAAGACCGGGTTTGTCTCGGCTGGCGCCACTAAAAGCCCCCTTAACATGACCGAATAGCTCACTTTCGAGAAGATCGCCCGGAATTGCAGCACAGTTGACCGGCACAAAACGTCCGGCCCGCCTCCCGCCGTCGTAGTGGATCGCCCGGGCAAACATCTCTTTGCCCGTACCGCTCTCCCCGGACAGCATAACCGTTGCCTCCGATGCGGCGGCCTTCCTCGCCATTTTAAAGGCCCGTTTCATCGGTTTGCTTTCCCCGACGATGTTCTCAAAACCGTACCGCCCCTGGACTTCGTCCTCCAGCTCGGCGGCCCGCGCTCTGAGGGTCTTCCGCTCAACAGCCTTTTCGATGGTCAGAACCATCTCGTCGGGCTCAAAAGGCTTAAGCACGTAATCATAGGCCCCGGCTTTCAGGGCCTCCACCGCCTGTTCGACCTCCCCGTAGGCGGTCATGAGTATCACTTCGATATCTTCGTGTCCGCCCCTGGTTTCTTTCAGCAGTTCCATACCGGACATCCCCGGCATGCATATATCACAGACCACGACATCGACTCCTCCGGAGTTGAGTCGCTCCAACGCCTTCTCCGCACTCCTGCAGCAGATCACATCATATTCGCCCTCCAGCAGGTCCTCCATCATGCCGAGGACACTGCTGCGGTCGTCAACGATCATGATATTTGCCTTTTTATCCCTCGCCGCTGATGCCATAATGATTTCTCGTGTTGGAACGTGGGTTCACATATGCCGCCGGACTCCCGCTGACGCACGATCTGTCCCGGACTTTGCGATTCACGTTTGCTGAAGTTGTTTTTAGAATAATTAACGTCTGGGGTTTGTGAGATATGCGGATTGATTTGCCGTGATTTTCTGCACAAATATTCAGATGGAAATATCAGGCTCGCCTGCGCGCGGTGCTGAGCACAATCCGAGCCAACCACTCAACATCCGTGAGTTGCAATCCAGGGGGAGAATGTTGTTCTAACCAGCTTTTCAACCGGCCCATATGGTCGACGATAACGGCAAAACAGATGATACGGGCAACCGGCCTGTCATTACAACTTCTTGAATGCTGCTCAAAACGGAAGCTATAATCATATTGTCATTGTATCGGAAAAAGGAGTTTCGGCATATGAGAGCAGTGATCCAGCGCGTGAGCGAAGCCTCGGTTGAGGTTGATAATACAATCGTGGGCAGTATAGACTCCGGTCTTCTGGTTTTCCTGGGAGTAGAGGAAGGCGATACCGAAGCCGATCTCAATTACATCGTTCGCAAAACGGCCGAGCTGCGAATATTCGACGATTCAGAGGGGAAGATGAATCTTGATATCTCCGAGGTAAGCGGCGCCGTTCTTCTGGTTCCCCAGTTTACCCTCTGTGCCGATTGCCGCAGAGGCCGAAGACCATCATTCACGGCGGCGGCCCCTCCCGACAGGGCGGAACGGCTGTGCGAGCAATGTGCGGAACGCCTGCAGGATCGGGGAATACCGGTCGAAGAAGGTTCCTTTGGCGAACACATGTCCGTTCAACTGGACAACGACGGCCCCGTCACCTTCGTCCTCGACAGTTCACAAGAGGTTTAATTCCATGGGATTGTTCATCCAGAGAATCTCCGCATTCCGGCGCCACCGCCGGGCCATATTCATGCTTGTCGTCTGTCTCGCCGTATATGGAACATTTATCCAGGGTTGCCAGTCAACGGGCACGGAGTCGCATGAACCGAAACCCCGGGAGGAACCGAGCGGAGAGGGTGCCGACCAAAACGATGAAACGCCTTCCGAGGCTCGTCTCAGCCAGCCGACGCTGGGGGCCCAACACGGCACATCCTACGCCCAGTTGAACATTCCCGATCGCCCGGACACAGACGGGGATTTAGGGGTTACTCTGGGACGCACCTGGAGATCCATCGTGGTGCACCACAGCCACACTCGCTCGGGAAGCATGGAGTCGTTCGACCAGTATCACAGGGAGGAAAGGGGATGGAAAGGAGTGGGCTACCATTTCGTCATAGGAAACGGGACGGGAAGCCCCGACGGAAAGGTGGAAGTCACCTTCCGGTGGGAGGACCAGATGCATGGGGCTCATGCCGGGGTTGATCGGCACAACCAGCATGGCATAGGCATCTGCCTGGTGGGAGATTTCGATCAGCAGAGACCCACAGCCCGGCAGCTTGCCTCCCTTATAGCCCTTGTCAATTATCTCCAGAAACGCTGTGGCATACCCACCTCCGACATCCTTCTTCACCGTCACATAAAAAACACCCGGTGTCCCGGAAAGAACTTCCCTTTTTACCGTTTTATATCTCTTTTAAATCAGTAGCCGCACGGGTCATTTTTCCGTCACCGTGGCCCTCGCCACTTCTTCGACGGTGGTGTCTCCGTCAAATACCGCCAGAAGACCTGAGTGTCGCAGGGCTCGCGCGCCGTGTTTCCGCGCACACGTTCGCAGTTCGCCGGTTGAGGCATCGGTCATGAGCAGATCGCGGATCTCATCGTTCATGTTCATTATCTCAAAGATCCCCATCCGGCCCTTATATCCGATGTTGTTACAATACTCACAGCCTCTCCCCCGATAAAAAGTCTTCCCCTCCACATCCTCCGGTGTAAGCCCAACCTGCATCAGGGTATCCTCGCTGGGTTCGTATTCTTCCTTGCATTCCGGACAGATCCGCCGCACCAGCCGCTGGGCGATGACCCCCTCGAGGGTGGCGTTTATCAGATACGGTTCCAGGCCAAGGTCAATCATGCGAGTCACGGCCGTGGCCGCATCGTTGGTATGGCTGGTGCTGAACACCACGTGCCCTGTCAGAGCCGCCTGCGTGGCGATCTGCGCCGTATCCAGATCCCGGATCTCACCGATAAGAATAATATCCGGATCCTGACGCAGAAAATGCCGCATCGATTTGGCAAACGTGACCCCGATATCTGTCTTGATCTCCATCTGCATGATGCCTTCGATATCGTATTCAACGGGATCCTCGGCGGTCAATATCTTGACTCCGATCTGGTTGAGCTCCCTCAGCACGGAATAAAGAGTGGTGGTTTTACCGCAGCCCGTGGGCCCGGTGCAGAGGATGATCCCGTTGGGCTTTTGGATCATCTCCCGCACCGTTTCCATATCATCGTTGCGCAGTCCGATCTTATCCAGATCAAGCGATACCTGTCGGCGATCGAGCACACGGCAGACCACGCTTTCGCCAAACATGGTGGGCAAAGTCGAAATACGAAGGTCCACCGGGTTCCCGCTTATGTCCAGTTCCACCCGCCCGTCCTGCGGCCGCCGGCGCTCGGCGATATCCAGTTCCGACATGGCCTTGATCCTGGTGGCCATGGCCACATGGAGATGTTTCGGTGGGGGCACCATCTCATAGAGGACCCCATCCACTCTGTAGCGTATCTTGAACTCGTCCTCAAATGGTTCAAAATGGATGTCACTTGCCCGGTCCTGTATGGCCTGCAGAAGCACCAGATTCAGCAGGCGCCTCACCGGAGCCGTATTCGCCATTTCCTCAAGGCTTTCCAGGTCAATTGACTCGCTTCGTGACTCCCGTCCCAGTTCCTCGTATTCCTCGGCCTCGGTCTCCACCTCCTCCAGTACACTCTCAATGTCCTCCTGCGAACTGTAGTAATCCGCCAGGGCCTGGTTGACGTCCGCCTCGTTGCTGACTGCCCCCTCCAATTCACAGTTCAGAAGAAACCTGAGATCATCCAGGGTCTTGAGATGTGTCGGATCCGCCAGAGCTACAGTCAGCACCCCATTCTCATACCGAATGGGCACCACCTGGTATGCGTGGGCAACCGCCGGGGACACCCGATTAATCACATCGGGGGGGATCTCCATCTCCGACAGATTGACCACTTCCATCCCACTCTGCTTGGCCAGGGCCATCGTGAGGTCTTCTCCGTCTATGTATCCCAGGTCCAGCAGAATGTTTCCGATAGCGCCCCCGCGTTTCTCCTGGATTGCCAGCGCCTCCTGAACCTGACTTTCGGCCACTTTATCCATATCCTTCAGGACGCGGCCAAGCAGTTTTTTTCTCTGTTCCGTTTCCTGTGCCATTGCTTTGTTCCCGTTCCGGTAAAGACTGGATCAGACTGCGGAGCGGCCCTCTCGATCTCCTTTGCCTTCCTCGGTCCCGCTCCGACCAGACCGGGAACGCCGAAAAAGAAAAGGGAGACCACTAAGAGCAAACTATTTTAGTTCTTCCAAACGACTCAACACTTCGGGGCATAACTGACAACATCTCCTCCACTGGCCTACAAATTGCAGGACAAATGCAGCACGGACGCCGGGAATCCAGCTCACCGCGCGGCGGAGGACATCTCGCCATCAATCTGATTAATCCGCTCGGCCGTATCGCTATGAAACCGACAGCGGTTCATCACCGCCGTCCGTTCGATGATACCATCCCGGTAGAGGTCCACCAGATGGTCATCCAGAAGCTGCATTCCTTTGTCTCGACTTGTCTGTATTGTCGAATCTATGCGGAAGGATTTGCCCTCACGTATCAGGTTCCGCACCGCGTTGGTCACTATGAGAATTTCATAGGCCGCCACCATTCCCGCCTCATCTTTTCGCGGAAGAAGGGTCTGGCTCAGCACCCCCACAAGCGCAGAAGCAAGCTGCGTACGCACCTGCTCCTGCTGGTTGGACGGAAACTGGTCTATAATGCGCTCAACTGTCTCCTGGGCGCTGTTGGTGTGAATGGTGGAAAACACCAGATGTCCCGTTTCGGCCGCGGATATGGCCAGTCGCGTGCTCTCCAGATCGCGCATTTCGCCCACCAGAATCACATCCGGCGCCTGGCGCAGGGCTCGGCGAAGAGCCTCCGTGAAGTCCGGCACATCGGCTCCAAGTTCTCGCTGGCTTATCACCGCCTTTTTGTGTTCATGCCGAAACTCAATCGGATCTTCAATGGTAATGACGTGCACCTTGCGATTCCGATTTACATAATCAATCATCGTGGCCAGGGTCGTGGTCTTACCACTGCCGGTTGGACCGGTGACCAGAATAAGCCCCCTCGGGCGGTGCAATAGCTCCTGAATCTGATGCCCGAGACCGAGTTCCTGAAAGGACAGTATCCGCCAGGGAATCAGACGCAGCACGATGCATATTTCGCCCCTCTGGCGGAATATCGCCACCCGAAAACGAGCCTTCTGCCGAAAAGCAAAACCAAAATCAGTCGAACCCACCTCCTGCAGCTCCTGCTGCCGATGTTCCGGGGTTATGCTCTTCATAAGAGCCACCGTATCCTCCGAATCCAGCGTCTTGGTGGGCAGATCATGAAGCTCGCCGCGCATTCGGAATACGGGCGGCCGACCGACGGTAAGGATCACGTCCTCCGCTTCTTTCTTTATGGCTGCGTTCAGCAGCTTGTCCATCTGGACCGTATCATTGCTCATAGATCCCTGTCTCACATAAAAACAGTCATTTCACAGGCTCTCACCTGCGGTCTGAATTGAGCCATGTCGACAACCCTCATCGCCTCGCCTCAAGCATTGTCGGCCGCCGTCCCCGCAACCCTCAGAACTTCTTCAATAGTGGTCTGCCCGGCCTTTACCTTCCTCAGGCCGTCCTCCATCAACGTGACCATGCCCTGTTCGCGAGCCTTTGCCCGGATCTCTCCCGAGGTTGCCTTCTCAAACGCAAGGTCCCTCAGGTCCTGCGTCATCTCCATAAGTTCGAAAATACCGATACGTCCGCGATAACCGGAACCAGCACAGTCAGGACATCCTTCGCCTTTATAAAAAGTAATGTCCTCAGCCTCTTCCCGGGACCACCCGACAGCTTCCAGATATCTGTCACTGTACTCGTGTTCGGTCCGGCAGTTATTGCAGATGGTCCGCACCAGGCGCTGGGCCATACTACCAACCACTGAGGAGGCCACCAGGAAGGGCTTTATCCCCAGATCGATAAGCCGGGGAATCGCGGTGGGAGCGTCATTGGTGTGCAGAGTGCTGAACACAAGGTGTCCGGTCAATGCCGCTCGAATGGCGATCTCCGCCGTCTCCTCGTCTCGAATCTCACCCACCAGTATTATCTCCGGAGCCTGACGCAGCATTGCCCGCAGGATATTCGGGAAGTCACGGTCTATGCTGCGATCCACCTCCGTCTGGTTAATGCCGGAAATGTGATACTCCACCGGATCCTCCGCGGTGAGAATCTTCGTATCAGGCCGATTCAACGCATTCAACGCCGCGTAAAGCGTGGTCGTTTTACCACTACCGGTTGGCCCGGTCACCAGAAACATCCCATTGGGATGACGGATGATGTCCTCAAATCTCTCCAGATCATCCTCATGAAACCCCAGCTCCCCGAGATTCACCTTAACCGACTCTTTGTCCAGAATACGCATCACGATGCTTTCCCCGTTCGTACAGGGTATGTTGCTCACACGGAGATCAATCTGACGGCCCGCCGTATTCAGCAGAATTCGCCCATCCTGAGGGCGCCGTTTTTCCGCCAGATCCATACCCGCCATGAGCTTCAAACGGGCCGTAAGCACGTTCTGCAGGCGCTTGGGGGGGCTTTCCACCTCCTGGCAGACACCATCAATGCGGTATCTTACCCTGATCCGCTCCGAAAGAGGTTCTATATGTATGTCGCTGGCCCGGGCCTTCACGGCCTCTCCTATAATAAGGTTGACCAGCCTGATGACGGCCGCATCATCCTCTTCCGCTTCCTCCTCACCCTCTTCCCCCTCACCCCCCTGCTCCACCTCTGCAAACGACAGCTCACTCTCCGTAAACTCACGCAGCATCGTATCGACAGTTGACTCCTCCTCGGACTCATAGTATTTCTCTATGGCCCGGTCGATCTGGTCCGGACTGGCAAGAACGGGTTTGACTTCCTTGTTCAGTATAAACTGAAGATTGTCTATCGTACACAGGTCAACGTCCGGCATCGCCACCGTCACCGTACCATTGCGCTCCTTTACGGGAACGATATGGTGCATTCTTGCCGTATTCTGGGGCACGGAATCTATGGCCGACTCCTTCGGCTTCATCGTGGACAGATCAACCACCGGCACATCGAACTGCTCGCCAATACACTGCAGAATGTCTTCTTCTTCCACAAACCCGAATTTCCGCAGAATCTCCCCCAGACGAAGATCCTCGCTGGACTTCTCCTGATACTCAAGAGCCCTCTCAAGCTGATCCTGATCGATCAGATCTTTCTGCAACAGCATCTGTCCTAATGGTAGGCGTTCAGCCATTATCTCCTTGCACCTCGAATATTAGTCCGGCGGATCAGACTTGTTTTTGTGCCTCTGTCCAGATCAAAGCATCGAGCAGAATGGTTACACTAACAACCCACCCCGGAAGACCCTCCTCATTGTCGAAGGACGAAAACAGGATGTTCATGAGTATAACACAGGCAGACCTCTGTTATTATATAACAACTGCTTCGCTCAACAAAATAACAAATTCAACCCCAGAGACCTGCACCGTAACCCGGATATTCCACTCGGTCCCGCGCATGCGGGATTGCTGAATCGCCTCTAGCCCGTATATTTCACGAGTCGTCAGTGCGCCAGATATGAGAACAGCCAAAGGCGGG
>JBKHGK010000058.1:0-8866 GCA_046539705.1 Candidatus Brocadiia bacterium
CACAAAGGCGAGTTGTCCACGATATTCGACCCCTATTCGTTCTCGCCGGTGGTCCAGGAAATCAGGGATAAATACCTGAAAAACCTGCAGGTCTTACAGTCGATCCTCCAGGAACTTGCCCAGCAGAATCAGCGTCGTCAGCCCCCGGTAAAACTGATCAGCCTTCGAGCCGAAGACAGCGAAGAGCTTGTAGAGCTTGTGAATCGCAAACTGGCTCGTCTCCGTGGTGCACGGGTAATGGACGTTGAATTCCTTCAAAAAAAGGAGGATGACCAGTGGGTCGCCGTTGTTACATATGTGGCCAACCCTTTTCGTGAGGAACAGGACGAAACGGCTGCCTGGATGTAACCCTTTCACACTCCCCCCCAATCATGCCAGCCTCAGCAAGAATCTCCGCCAGGGCAACATGTCACTCCCCCGAAACGGTTCCCTTTATGCGCGTGGGTCGTTCTCCGCTGTGCCTCGATATTGTTGTTGATACGGATGACCCCATGCCGGCCGACGCTGAACTGATCATCACAGCCCATGAACTGTTCACCGGGCAGACCAAGGTTCTTCCCGGCGCTGCCCCCAACCTCCACGAACAACTCGACAAAGGGCTGAGCTTACGAATCGCTCCGGATGACTTCTATCTGGAACCGGGCGCCTGGCATATCCTCGTCGATATCATGCGTGGTGAGAAAACTCTCGCGGGAAGCTACGCTGGCAGCACAGAGGTATATGTACACGACAACTCCGAATCACACCAGTTCGCACTCGCCTGCCACAACATAGCCCGAGCCGAGTACGCTTTCGACCGAGACACCGGGACCTACTACGGGAATTATCGGGAGATACTGCCCGGAGCTGTGGATCCGTTTTCCGATCCGGACGCCACACTTTTCCGAGAAGCGTTTACAACCAACACCGATCTTTCGGCCAACGACATCTCCCGTGGAGGCCGCGGTTTTCTAATGGCTGCCCACGTCCTCCGCAACCTGGGATACGAACAGCGGGCGACATACTGTGAGGAGGCACTGTCCCGACTGGTTAGAGCTGTAGCCGGCAGCTTTCAGGACGATGGAGATGCATTTTTTGATTTTGGAAATCAAAACGAAGATGCCGAGTGGGGCGAGCCTCCGGGCCATTTACTTGTTTTTCTTTCGCAGGTATATTTTCATTTCGGCCACGGCCTGAGAGAGGAAAAGGATTTTGCCCGTTACATACTGGATCAGGCCGGGAGGATTATGCGACGTCTCCTGATAGAATTCCAGAACGGAAACATCAACCGGGAACTGGCGTCCCCCCTCACCGGCATTTCATGGTACTGTCGGGCTCACAAGGCCGAACACGGACAGTATTTTTCCCCTGAGGCAGAAGATATCATTGTGGACCTGTCGGCCAATCTCGGAGAAAAAGCACTTCGGAGGGGATCGGCCATCAACCAGAGTGTAGAGGAACACATATCCTCTGCTGAAGCCCTCCTCACTTCCCGGAGGATAACCCGGACTCTCGCTGAAAGGGGCAGACAGGGCGCCGTTGAGGTATTACCCGATCTAACCTCCGCCACCGACGCACTCGTCCGACTGTTCACCGGAGCCAGTTCCGATCCCTTGCCCGGCCTGCTCCCCTCACAGTTACCCATGGCCCTGCGGGGGAGTTTATACGACCTGTGTGCCCGATACTGCAGGTCTGAGGGGGATGACACTGACCTGCAGCACTTCATGCAGGGTCTCTCGGCCACCCACGATGGGAACGTAACTTCAACCTTCGCCGGTTTGAATGCGGCGGGAGCTATGCTGGCTCTGAGCAACGAATATCAGACAACATCCTCCCCATCCCCGCCCGCATGGTGGCCGTAACATCCCAATCTGCCCGGAGTATTTAACCGCCCAGCAGCACGATTTTACCAAACGAGGACGCATCGCGGTCGGATTTTCCTCTTCCGGTCCAGCTTAACTCCATTGGCTCTTCATCATTGGGACCGGATGATAACATCCGGACATTAAATCCCACCACGTCCGGTCGGGAGCTACTGGCGGAGACGTCCGACCAGGGAAGCGCACAGTCCACGCAGTAGCCGTGAGCCCACCGCCCCATCTCGCATTCGATTTCCCCGTCATGGCTCCATTCCACCTCAGCTTTCTCCCTCTCGCGTGGAGTAATCGTGACGTGTCCCACAGCGGTTCCGTAACTCTTGCGGCCAAGCAGGTGGGACGCACGTCCATCCACGTAAATCCGCAGATTATGCGCCGCTTCCCCACCCTTGCCCTCAGCTGTAAGATCATCCTGCACCCGGACGAATACGTAGAGATTATCCTCGTCGGCCGCCAAAGAGAAATCAAAATGTCGGTTATCCTCATGCTCTCCGGATGCCACCGCCGGATGAAACGGCGCCGGGACATGCACATCCCCGGCTCGTTCGCGATCCGCATCCAGCACATATTCAGAAATACGCGGAACTGCGATCACCATATCCCCGAACGAGAGGTGATGGCTATCCTCCTCGTATGACAGCATCATATCCAGATTGTATGCCTCCGCATACTGGGGAATGGTGAGCGAAAAACGTTTTGATCGGCGCCCATAGGCAGACAGCTCCCACTCAATGTGCCGTTCGGAAACCTCGTCCTCTCCGTGCGGTATAAGTTCCAGAACCCCCGTACGTGGTGTATCACCGAGATTTTTCAGGTTGCACTGGAAATCCAAGTCGAGCTGCCCCTCCATCAACCGTCCACCACGCAGTCCCATCCATGCCACGACTTCCCCCGCGCGATCATCCAGTGTGGCAACAGTTTCATTCAGTTTTGCCGGGATATCTATATCCTGGGGACACGATTCCACACACTGACCGCAGAGCTGACAGAGCGCCGCTTTCCCCTCCAGGGCAGCGTACTGTTTTCGCGCATGATCGTCCAGTCCAAACACTCGATCCAGATTCAGAATCTCAAAGTTTTTCGGGATGTCGACTCCCACGGGGCACGGCATACAGTAATTACAGCCGGTGCAATATAATCCGCTTAACTTCTTCCTCTCTTCAATAGCCTCCTCTATACGCTCAAAGTGTTTCTCCGACAGCCCCCCCGCCTCCGCAGCAACAGCGGCGTTCTCCTCAACCATATCCAGATCCGACATCCCGCTCAGGGCAACGGACACTCCGGGATTGGAAAGCACGAACCGCAGAGCGAGCTCCGGAGTGCTCTTTACCTCCCCCACCAAACTGGCCGCTCTGTCGCTTGGGTAACCCAGACGTCCGCCCCCGACAGGTCCCATCACGATTACTCCCATTCCGTTTTCGGCGGCGTGGGCTATACCGTCCTCCAGGTGGCGGTCGAGCAGATTGTACTGCAGTATAACGGTTTCATAGAGTCCGGTATCCACAAGTTTCACGAGCTGCTCACTGGACCCATGAAACGAGAAACATATATGCCGAATCAGGCCTTCATCTCTGGCTTTCAACATCTGCTGGTAAAGCCCCCCGTCTCCAGCGACCTGAGCCTTAAATTTGTCGTAATTCAAACCATGATGATTGTAAATATCAATATAGTCCGTCCGTAAACGCTCCAGACTGTTCTCAAGATGTCTCCTCCACCCGTCGGGATCATCTTTGTCGTAATGATGATTTTTGGTCGACAGTATGACATCCTCACGTCTGTCCTCAAAAGCCTCCCCCACAACCCGTTGGCTATCCCCCTTGCAGTAGAAAACGGCGGTATCGTAGAAGTTGACCCCCAGTTTATAAGCGCGGTGCAAAACAGGAATCGCCTTCTCCCTATCCACCGTCTCGTCGTCCTGCATGGGGAGCCGCATACATCCAAAACCGAGCCTGCTCACAGTCAGTCCCGTACTACCGAGTTCTGTGTATCGCATGAGCACATTTCCTTTGTTGTTTAATCGGACGTAGATACTGTATTGACATAAATGATACCTTCCCATCTCCGGCTACATTCCCGGTTCCGATTCATTCCCCGCATGTTTCACGAGTCGTCAGTGCACCAGCGGGCGGCACAGCCTTATAATAAACGATCCTCCATCCACTGCCCGGTCCGTCTAATGACCTCCCTTTTCCACCCGAGAGAATAAAAGTTGTGGTTTGCCCCATCTATTTCCTGAAATTCCGCTGTCGCCTCACTGCCGGCAAAAAACTCCCTGAAAATCCGGTGGGCATCCGATGCTTCGGGGTCTCCACCACCAAAAATAAAACAGAGCCCCCCATCAAAGCGTTTCAGTGATTCAACAACCTCCGTATCTCTCACGGATTTTCTGGGGTTGCGCTCACCGTCCGGCCCGTCTCCAAAATGACCGAATAAGACATCAACAATCATTCGGAAGTTAATCTCACCCCGAAAGAGTTTGAGCCATGTTTCCCGGCACAGCGCCTTCTTAATGTATTCCACCGCAAAATGTCCGGTGCGTTTCACATCCTGTTTGGTCTCTCGCTGGGACTGAAAGGGATAGGTGGACCAGCAGACCGCTCCTTCCACCTCCCCGCACTCTTCAAGTGCCCCCAGAACAACATTTCCCCCCGAACACATTCCCAGCAGCCCCACGGGGGTGTTCGCCCCAAACTTTTCAGTCACAAAAGTCACGCCCGCCACAGTATCGGAAAACATGCCGTCTATATCGGTCTCAAACTTATCACCTGCACTATCCCCACGGCCTCTAAAATCAAACCTCAAGGTGGCAATACCCCGGTGATTCAGATTCCGCGACATCTCAACGAGAATCCGGTGGGGTCCCATACGACAACCGCTCCAGCCATGAGCAATTATCACGGCCCCTTTCACCCGGCCGGCGGGCAGCCCCATCGTCCCGTAAAGTTCCGTCCCTCCGCTGGTGAAACTCACAAGTTCTTCAGGCATTTTTCGTGCCCTCGCATTCAGGATAATTTGCACATCCCCAGAAGTATCCGTACCTTCCTTTTCGCCGCTCCATCTCGCCCCCGCACTCCGGGCAGGATGGTGCGTCCTCGCGAAACTCTTCAAGTGTCATATGGGGTTCACCGACCGGGCGTTTTCCATCACAGTCGGGCGCGGCTATACAGTGATAGACGGTGGACTTTTTCCCTTTGCGCTTGACCATATGTCGCTTACAGATCGGGCATTTATAGCTTTTGGCGGGGGGATTGGACGTGAAATCGCAGTCATCGGACTCACAGTGCACGAATTTGCCGTATTTACCGTTGCGGAGGATAAGATCATTCCCACAGCGCGGGCATACCTCAAACTCCAGTGTTTCGCTGAAAGCCTCCGCGGACCCTTCCGG
This sequence comes from Candidatus Brocadiia bacterium, assembly GCA_046539705.1. Taxonomy (GTDB): domain Bacteria; phylum Planctomycetota; class Brocadiia; order SM23-32; family SM23-32; genus CAZXYF01. The sequence goes on from JBKHGK010000058.1 coordinate 5,245, forward strand.
TTCGATATCTTTGCCCTCTTCGAGCCAGGATTCCAGATCCCGGTCGAAACTCCTAACAAACTCCTTCCACTCCCCCTGCCCGGAGGCAATTTCATCAAGTTTCTCCTCCATTTTCCGGGTGAGCTGCACCGTGCAGATGGGGGGAACAGCCCGCTTCAGGAACTGGCATACGCTTCGGCCCCGGGAGGTTGGTTCAATGTGTCGGCCGGCACTCTTGATGTATTCACGATAACGCAGCTTTTCAATCGTCGCCGCATAGGTGGACGGACGACCGATGCCCTCTTTTTTCATCATGGCTATCAGAGAGCCCTCCGTGTAAAGGGAGGGACCTTCCGTCTGCGATTCTTCCACTTCTGCCCCAACAACCGGAAAACGATCAGCGTTCTGGATTCGGCGATAATCCTCCTGCGACAACTCTTTCTCCGGCGCAGGCGTCTGGCCGGGCCGAACACATCTGAAGAAACCGTATTCCCGGATGGTCTTCTCTTTCCCCTCGAACACGGCCTCGGGGCCCTCCCCGTTCACAGCAAAACGCAGCTTTATGCTGTCCCACCTGGCCGCTTTCATCTGGGACTGGACATACCTCTGCCAGATGGCGGAGTAAAGGGTGTATTCCGACTTCGAGACCGAATGCAGATCGCCGGGTTTGATAAACGGTGTTTTCGCCCGGATGGCCTCGTGCCCCTCCTGGTCTCCCCCTCCGCCGCCCCTCCACTGATGATACTCCTCGCCGTATTCTTTTTTGACAAACGCGGCGGCCTTCCCGCAGGCTTCCCGGGACAGCCTGGTTGAATCCGACCTGTGATAGGTTATCAACCCCTTCTCATACAGGGACTGGGCGACCTTCATGGTTTTGCCGGCCGGCCACCCGAACCAGCTTGCCGCCCGCCTGAGCATTTCAGAACTATCGAAGGGATAGCCGGGATTCGTGGTCGTCACCTTCTCCGTCCGATCGATCAGCTCAACACCCTTTTCGTCCGTCGCTTTCCGGACCAGATCCGCCAGCTCACGATCCCTGAGTAATTCTTCGTTCTCCCCGGTTCCAACGCGTTCGCCCTCCACCTCGACCAGTCGTATCCTGAGTGCATTGGCTAACTCTTCGGGGGTAGTTTGAACATGGGCAAAGACATTATAAAAATCCTCCGGATCAAACTCCTCCACCTCCCTCCAGCGCTCCACTATTTTCGCCAGAACCGCACTCTGAACGCGTCCGGCCGACAGCTTCTTGCCCTTGAAGGCATTCATCAGAAACGGGCTTATCTTATATCCCGCCAGTCTGTCCAGAACCCTCCGGGCCCATTGCGCCCTGACCAATGTGGAATCCGTGCCGCTCAACTGGCTCAGTTCACTATCCAGTTCGTCCTGAGTCAGTGATTCCAGCCGTATTCGCCGGGTCTCTTTCCCCCTGAGGACAAGATTGTCCACCTGCCATGCGATTGCCTCTCCCTCGCGGTCGGGATCGGAGGCCACGTAAATCTCCGACTCGCCTTTTGCGGCCGAGCGGATCCGGCGCACCTGCCCGTCCTTCTGCGCAACCCATTCCGGATCGTAGTCCTCGCTCAGCCCCATATTAGAGGTTGGAAGATCATAGAGATGCCCTTTCGTGACCGCAAAATTCCATTCCCCCTCCAGAATTCTGGCAAGGGTTTTAACCTTGGTCGGTGATTCCACGATTATAAGCGGCATCGTTCATATGCTCCTGCACTACTACCCCTGCAAAACGCACCTAAAAAAAAAGCCCGGTCCACTACGCACAAGGGTAATGTGGGGGCAAATGCGCAGTGGCCGGGTGGTATTATAATCGGCCGCAATCACTAGAATCCGAAGTCAAAGGACGGGGAGCCTTCGGACTCCTCCGTATCCCCCATATCGTCCATGTAATCCTCGGTCTCCTCGCTTTCTTCGCTTCCCTCGGATTCCAGGGGAGACACATCGACCGCTTTCGGGCCTTTCTCCGTTTCAGTAAGCTCGTATGTAACCCGTTCGCCCTCTTTCAGCGTGGCAAAACCGTCCATCTCAATATCGCTGTAATGGACAAACGCGTCATCATCGGATCCTTCGATCTCGATGAATCCAAAACCCTTCTCATTGTCAAACCACTTCACTGTTCCTTCAGCCATGATTCTCTCCATCTCACTTCTGTCAGAATTCGATATCCGTGCTTTACACAGTTCACCGGACTCGGATGAACCCGGCGAACATCTTTAGGATATACATTTCTGGCTCCAGATTCAAATCGGCTCGGCTACCGACCATTGACCACCGTCGGACGAACCAGACGGTAATTTCCCTCTTTCATCTCACGTCTCAATTGTTCCAGGCAGGATTCCCCGTCATACGTACCCACAACTGCACCGCCCGAACCACAGAACTTACAGGATGCTCCGGCCGCCCGGGCCTTCTCCACCATTCTGAGGTTTTCTTCGCTTATCGGATATATTCGCCGTCGAAGATCAAAATTTTTGTCCAGGATCTCTGGCAGGGAATCGCTTTTGCCCTCTCCCAGAACCTCTTTGGCCTCATCGGCAAGCGCAGCTATTTCCTCCATCGTGTTAACCACGTTTTCATCGCCGAGTTCGTATTTCTCCCTGACATGTATATGTGCGTCGCTGCTCTCCTGGCTCAGATCGGTCCTGTAGGCCACATAAAGAGGCGGGAGGCACTCCGCATCCAACCTCTCGTAGAAACCGTGGCCGTGTTGACTCATATACTCATCGTCAAAATCCATGTAGACCAGTCCGTTATACGCCTGAACCACACGGTCCTGCAGCCCCGCCGTCAATCCAAGTTCCTCCGTTTCCGCCGCCAGAACGACGTTGGGAAGGATATGCTCCTGGATATCAACTCCGTAAAAACCCATCAATGCCCTCATTGCCGCCGTTATGATGGCGCTGGATCCGCCAAGCCCGACCTGGCGTGGAATATTTGTCTGATATTGCATGGTGAAGTTCCGATCGTCCAGCTCTATGCCTTTATCGGCACAGTATTCGGCGAACTTCTTGGTGGCCGCCTTCAGGAGTCTTATCCCCCCGTAGTAACCGGTGCGTTGCACACTGTCGACCAGATCATCAAGACTATCAAACAGTGCGTTGTCCTGCGGTGCCGGCCGAAACTCCACCCGTGGACTTTCATACAGAGTCACTTCCGCCCAGAAATCATCCATCGTGAAAGCAATGGTTTTCCCATGATACCCATCCGAGGGATTCCCCACCAACCCGGCCCTGGCATAAACGCGTTTCCTGACTATCATAAAATACTCTTCTCCCTGAACACAGCGATTCCGTATCGACGGTTCGCGTTCTTTTTTTTTACACAATAACTTCTGCAATCACGTGGGCGCATCCGGCAGCTCCCCCTGCCGCTGCGTGGCGATGGATGTGCGAGTCTAATTCATCCGGCCCTGCTGTCAAACAACCCACCTCCGCGCCAGCGTAATCCAGATGTTGCAGATGGTAAACACGGCGCCACCAACAGTCAAGTCTCGCCCGGATTTTACGCCTGATCTGCCGTGCCACTCTCCGAAAACATTGAAACCAAAACATTGGACTCGTCTGCGGGTGCCGTTGAGACAATCCCACGACAGCCTGCGCCCAAAAACTGCCGGCCGGGCCGGGTCTGTGCG
>JBKHGK010000059.1:0-8575 GCA_046539705.1 Candidatus Brocadiia bacterium
TTGGCTGAAATTGCTTTTAGAACAATTAAGGTTTGAGGTTTGTGAAATATGCGGGCTAGGGTTGGGCCATCGACGAAATATCAGGCGCTGGTCGTGCCCCGATGCGGATCCTCACTTCTCGCGCTGCAGAACAAACGGACGGTCGGACTCGCCCCTCTCCCACCGGGCCGAACTCACATGGCCGTCACTGAACCGTATCCGCACAAGGGCCTCCGTGATGTCCTGGAGGAGGAAATGGCACTCGGGCGGCCTATCCGTCGGAACACGTTCGGCCTGGAGCACCTCCGACCCCTCGCTGTCGAGAATTTCCACCAATGCTCCCGCCACGCCCAGCTGACCGGTGGGCCGGACGGTTAGAAAGCGCGTGGAGTCATCGGTTGCGCAGCTGTTCTCCAGCAGAGCGGTGCTGCCATCCTTGCGGCCAACCAGCAGGTCCCGCCGACCATCTCCGGTAAAATCGGCCGTCAGCAGGCCCGCTACGGGCCGTCCGGATTTGGTGTCGGGGCTGGCCATCCTGCTGGCATCGATGAACTCACCCCGGCCGGTGTCGAGCAATAGGACTATTTCACCGGATTCCAGCCCGGCGATCACATCCGCATGGCCGTTTCCCGTCACATCGGCGGCATCGGCACTGGTGACCTCGGAGTCGAGGATGACAGAAACCTTCTCGGCCGTAAATTCCAGGGGCGCGGACCGGGAATTGGTCAGCAGCCACAGCCCTCCGTCGGGCCCGAAGACATACAATTCCACCGTATCATCGGGGCGGAATTGCAGGGAAGCGGCGGCGCGGAGCCCTTTCTTGGCAAACGGCCATTCCTGCACTGGAACGCGTTGCTCTTCTTCGCTTTCGGTCAGCTTCCACAGAACGGCGGATCGTCCAAGCGCCAGGATCTCGTCACCCGTTTTCTGGTCCACATTAGCAAGAGATACATGGCTGAAACTCGCATCTGCATCACCGAGAGGCGAGGCGGGATGTTCAACAAATCTAACCTCAGAGGTGCCATCCTGAAGCAACACCCGCACCTTTCCCTCCTCATCCACCCCGACAATATCCGGATAACCATCGCCGTCCACATCCCCCACCGTGGCATCTTTCATGGCAAATCGTCCAGCGTATCGGTCGGATTCGGGCGAGGGTTCGAGGTGGTAATCCGGCGGACCGCCGTTCAGCAGCACCCGGCCCGGCGGACGGGCCAGGATAAAATCCCCGTATCCATCACCCGTCAGGTCCGTCACCTGCAATGGGGTCGTTCGGTCGTCTCCATCCGGAGCAATGCCGGGTAGTCTCAGAACGGCCTCCCTTTGATCGGTCCACTGGAGTTTCGGTGAGTCGACCTCCTCCGACCACCTGGCGAACAGAACATCGCGGCTGCCGGGACCGCGGATGCTTGCCCCGGCTGGAGGGGTGGGGCCGGTGTCTTTCCAGCTTCGGACCCTGGAAAACAGCTTGCCCCCGGGGCCACGGCCGGGCCCGGTGGTGCGGGTGACCACTCGGCCCCCCTCGCTGAACCCCATGATCCGGAACCGGTAGAAACGCGCCAGTTTTCCCTCCGGCAGTGGATGAAGATGCTTTTTGCTGCGCTCTCCGTCTTTGAGCAGTACGTGCCTGAATGGATCCGACCGGCCATAGGTGATGAGGGCATCGGTCGGAAGAGAGGTCTCCCAGCGCAGATACGGTCGGTTGTCCTTCACTACCACTTGAGGCGGATCAGTCAGCTCCAGAGGCTCATCCATGCCCTCAGCGCCGCGATCCGCCGTGCTGGACTCCACCTCAACCGGCGTCTGCTGCCGCTCGGGCAGTAGAAGTCCGACTCCCAGGCAGGTTGCAAGCAGTAACAGCACTCCCACGACCGCCATAAGGCGGTTGACCGGGGATGGAGTGGATTTTTCGCGCATCTGTTCGCACCTCGAGCATACGGAAGACAAAAAAGCAACACATCACCATCGGGGTAAATCCGATGGCCCATCCTCTTACGGTATACCATACATGGGGTGATCTTCAAGAGCCCACGGGCAAACGGGAATGTGTGCGTGCAAATGGGAGAAACGTCCGCCCCCCCACCCGAAACGCGTGATGTCCGCCCGGTCGTGAAAAAACCACAGCGCAAATGCCCCCTTTCGGTAGAATCAATTTGCAAAAAAAGCCGTCCGAGGGCATAATCCAGTGTTACGCTTCTATCCTTTTTCAGGAAGTGAAGAATGGATACTGAACGACTTCCGGCAAAAGCCGTGGCTTTCGTCGTGATGGCGTTCTTGTTGGTTGCCGGGGTCCATCTCTGGTGGCAGCAGGGGGAAGGCAGCACAGGGACGGAGGATCCCGAGCTGGACGAGACAGCGGTGACGGAATCCGATGCGGAGCTGATCCTTGGGAGGAGCGGCGGGCAGGGAACGACTGCGGCGGAGCGGGAGGCGACAATGAATGAGCACCTCCAGCGACTCCGGGACAGTTCCTCTGCCGAGGAACGGCGTTCGGCCGCGCTCCGGCTTCAGTTTCTGGCCGATGAAACGGCGGAACCAACCCTGCTGGAGGCCTTGAAATCCGAGGATGAGGTGGTTGCACGACGATGTGCGGAGACTCTGCTTGCCCTCTGGAGACAGTCGACCTCGGCGGCCGCAAATCGACTGATGGAGAAGGCGATATCCGCATATGAGGATGGTGATTACGATAGCGCGATGGACAAGTTTGATATGTGCCAGCGGCTGGATTCGTCCGTGCCGGAGCTCCATCGACTCAGAGGGGAGATCCTGCTCTCACACGCCAATGTCCGGCAGGCTATGTCGGCCTGTGACCGTGCGATAGAACTCAAACCGCATAATTTTATGGCCCATTATCTCAGGGCGCGGATTCATATGCGCCAGAGTAATTTTGAACCGGCGCTGGAAGCCGTAAGAGAGGTACTGGATATCTATCCGAACCATTCGGCTGCAGCTGAGCTTGAAAGTGAGATACTCGCCCTGCAGGAAGCTACGGAGGATTGATCGGCCGACAACCTGCCCTATCACCGCCGGCCTCTGCAATTTTGTGCGGAGGGTTCCTCTGTAGTAGAATGGATGGCTCGTTTACTGCATAACCCGCATTCCTTTTCCATCCCCTATCCCATGCCCCTTTTTGAAACGAGAGATCTGACGAAATATTACAGCCGTCGGGCCGTGGTTGATCACGTTAGCCTGGAGGTGGATGTCGGTCAGGTGGTCGGCATCCTCGGCCCGAACGGTGCAGGTAAAACCACGGCCTTTCGAATGTGCATTGGCATGATCAAACCGGCGCATGGGCGCACGTTCTTCGACGGAAAGGACGTCACCCGGCTGCCGATGTACAAACGGAGCCGGAGGGGGATGAGCTACCTGGCCCAGGAACCGAGCATCTTCCGCCACATGACGGTGGAGGAGAATCTGATCGCCATACTGGAGATGCAGGGAGAGAAAAAACAGGAGCGTCAGCGCCGGACCGATCGCATGCTTGATGAGTTCGGGCTCAGCCACCTGACCGGCCATATGGCCTACACCCTGAGCGGGGGGGAACGACGCCGCCTCGAGATTGCCCGTGCCCTGTGCACCGACCCCAAGCTGATCCTGCTGGATGAGCCGTTTACCGGTGTGGATCCAATAGCGGTGGGAGAACTACAGGACCTGGTGGCAGGACTGAAGCACAGAGGACTTGGCGTGCTTATCACCGATCATAACGTACACGAAGCTCTCAGGTTGGCCGACCATGCCTACATTCTCAGTGAGGGGCAAATCGTAACGCAGGGAACCTCGCGGGAACTGCTTGAGGACGACATAGCCCGACAGAGTTATCTGGGATACCGCATTCAGCACGCACATATTGAGGACGAGGACTCCGGAAAACGGGGTGAGGACGAGCAGACAACACCGGAGGAATAATCCTGCCCGGCCATAGCCGGCGCGTCAGGTGCCTGTTGAGCACGCCGGAATTACGGCCAACCATCGGAGATCATCGGGCTTATTTTAATCGCATCATGAACGTAACCCTTTCGCCGGAATACCATGGCACGAACACAGACCAATATATGGAAGTTCCTCAAACGTGCCGTCCTGTGGGGAGGGACCGCATGTACCGTACTGTTTCTTGTCTCAATGGTGGCTTTTCAGAGTAATCTGAACCAACATCATCTGCGCTACCGCCTGGACAGCGATTCGGGGCAACCGCGGGAGGCGCTCCAGGAAGAAACGGTGGAGGTCCTCAGACAACGCATCGATGTGATGGAAGGTGACTTCGGCCTGAGCGAGAGCTCCGTGTATGTCGGTGGCGACGGACTGGTCCATCTCAGGTTCACTACGCGCTCCGAGCTGGAGGAGGTTCTTTTCTGGCTACTCCGGCCGGCCAGGGTGCGGTTGACTCTTGTGCATCCCGGTGCCTCAGGTGGGAGTGAACATGAATACGAGGACCCACCCGAAGGATACCAGGACTATGTCTACACACGATATCTGTATCGCATCAGTCGTCCGGGTGAACTCCGTACCGAACATGAACATTACCTCCTGGGTAAGAACCCCGTGCTCGAGGTGGACCAGCTCCGCAGCGCTCATTTTAACAAGGTCGGCCTGCACAGCCGTACGGAGCTGACATTTCGTTTTGAACCGGAGGATGCGGAGAAATTCCGCGATGTCACCGCACTGAACGTGGGAAGACGTATGGCGATGCTTGTGGACGACAGGTTGTTTTTCCCCCCGCGTGAGATCGGAGAACCGATCGACGGGGATGCAATCCAGATACAGGGCTATTTCTACAATCCGCCACTGCGCAAGCTGGTAAAAGTGCTCAACGCCGGGAGCCTGCCCGCGCCACTTGTGAAGTTTTCCCATCAGATTCAGGCTCAATGAACGGTGCAGACGGCGACCGGGGACTGATATCCTTTGCCCGGGACGTTATCTTTCCCGCACCATATTATGGGCCGAAAAGCGTTCCCCCAACGATGGGTCAATATGAGTCAGAACGAAGCCAGCCAGCATCCGCGTGATATCATGGGGTCCCATGGTCTCTCTCCCACCCGGCATCTCGGGCAGAATTTTCTGGTCTCCGGCGCTCTGATGGATCGAATCGTCTCCCGGGCGGGTGTTGACTCCGCCACGGCGGTCCTGGAGATCGGGACGGGGCTGGGCCGGCTCACCGAACGGCTGTGCCGGGCGGCGGGTGCTGTGGTCAGCGTGGAAATTGATCGTGGGCTACGGAAGGTGGCCGCGGACCGGCTTCGGGAATACGGCAACCTCGCTTTGCTGCATGAAGATTTTCTGGAGAGCAAACATTCCATCAATGCCCGGGTGACGGCGGCACTTGGCAAAGCGGGCCGTGGCCGGGCCGTGCGGGTTGTGAGCAACCTGCCCTACGCCATCAGCTCCCCGGCCATTATCAATATGCTGGAATGGGAGATTGATATCGAACGGATGGATGTGATGCTCCAGCAGGAGGTCGCTGACCGCCTTATGGCATCTCCCGGCACCGATCGGTACGGGCCCCTGACGGTGTATGCCGGCTATCATGCGGAGGTCGAAAAAACCATGGACGTGGACAGGTCGGCCTTCTGGCCACAGCCGAAGGTAGCTTCGGCCGTCGTGGCCATCCACCCCCGCGAGACTGAATGCCGGGTCGAGAGTTACGATACCTTTGTGCGGGTTGTGAGACGCCTTTTTCAGAGCCGGCGTAAAACCCTCTACAGGGCTCTATCGGTGGGATGGGATAAGACGACCGCCCGGAGGGTGCTGGACCGGCTCGGCAGAGAGGGGAGAATACGGCCGGGAAAACTGAGCGTGACTGAGTATGCGGAGATCGCCCGGGCCGTGGCCCGCATCCGGGGGATACAGGACAATGAGAGCTCAGAGGGGCTTTTCGAAAGGGAAACGGATGTTTGAAAACTCGGCTTTCGCCCCATAGTATAGCCGCTTTCGAGGTTTGCACGGCAAACCAGGCGGGACAAGAAAGCATAAGGAGATCATAATGAACAGGCTGAAGGTTGGAGTGATTGGACTCGGAATGGGCCGCGGACACGTGGCCGGATATCAGCAACACGACCGGGCGGAAGTTGTGGCCGTGGCGGATCTGGACAAGGAGAAGCTGGATAATGCCGCCGGTGAGCTGGGAATCGTTGAACGGTATACGAGCGGCGAGGAGATGCTGGAGAAGGAACAGCTGGACGTGGTCAGCGTGGCCACACCGAACAAGTTCCACCGTCCCCTCACCATCCGGGCACTGGATGCCGGAGCGCATGTTCTCTGTGAAAAGCCGATGGCCATGAACGCCGAAGAAGCAAGGGAGATGATTCAGGCGGCTGAACGGGCCGGTCGACGTCTGATGATCAACTTCTCATTCCGGTTCAACGAAGTCGCCCATGCCCTGAAAAGTCAGGTGGATCAGGGGCGGATGGGCGATATTTATTTCGGACGTACGGTGTGGCTCCGGCGACAGGGGCTCCCCGGGTTTGGCGGATGGTTCGGCCAGAAAGAACTCTCGGGCGGGGGTCCTCTTATCGATCTGGGAGTACATCGGATCGACCTGGCCCTGTGGCTGATGGGTTATCCAAATCCGGTATGGGTGATGGGCAACACCTACGACCATATCGGGTCCCGCCTGGCGGAGGAACAGGGAAAAGAGTTCGACGTGGAGGACCTGGCGGCCGCAATGATCCGCTTCGACAACGGCGCCACCCTGGAAGCTGAAGCCTCGTGGGCCAGCTATATTGGCGAAAACGAACACATGCGCACCCGCCTGCTGGGTACCGAAGGTGGGCTGCTGTACCGAAATGTGGATCAGGCTTACGAGTTTGAGGCGGAGCTGTACCGGGAGGAAGACGGCTACCATTTTGACAAAAAGCTTCATCCCACCGGAGCCGGAGTGCAGAGCTCAATGGTCCATTTTATCGATTCCATCGTGAACGATGAACCGCACATGGCTACCGCCGAGGAGGGATTGATAGTTATGGAACTGCTGGATGCCATTTATGAGAGCGCGGAGACCGGAGGACCGGTGAAGGTCGAACATTAGGCCACCGTCGGGGCGACAACGTCTGGCCCCCATACGGTGGACCGCTCCACTCAATCCTGCCGGTTGGGGAAAATCCCCCTGGCGGTCTGTTAAATATCCGGATCATAGCCACGTACAGGCCTTTCTGAGTCCGGGTGGAAGTATGTATTGGCCGAACCCCGCTCTGGCGGAAACGACGAGAGAACCTTACCTATACAATCCTGGCCGGTATCTTTTATGAACAAAGCCCCCCTCGCAGACCATCCGGCAAAGTGGTATGAGCGACCGAGGACTCAGCTGTTTGTGGCGGCTTCGCTTTTTGGCGGACTGCTTCTGCTCCTCACCCTTCCGGGATTCCTGAGCCAAACGACCCAGTCCACGGAGGCGCTGTACAGAGCACGGGTGGCCGATGATCTGTTCGCCGGCCTCTCACGAGGACGACAGGGGTTCGTCGGGTCTCTGCGGATGGCTCCTCTACCCACGGTCGCCATCAGCCTTGTCAGTTCTATTCCCGGAATTATGCACGGACCCTGGGCCGGTTATCTCATCGGACTGATATCCACCCTGTTTCTATGCGTCTATGCTGACAGGCTCTGGCGCTCCGTCGGTGTGTCAGCCTGGATCAGATATCCAAGTATAGCGAGCCTGGCGTTCCTGCCGCCGGTGGTGATGAGCATCGAGGCCGGTCGGAGCAGCATGTTGTTTGTGGCACTTGTTGTCTCAGGATGGGGCTTTCTGACATCCTGGCTGCGACAATTTGATCTGCGGGATCTTGCTTATTCCTCACTCCTGCTGGGCCTCTCGGTGCTCGTTCGGTACCAGGGACTTTTCATACTGGCACTTGCAGCAGCCATTGTGCTCGGGGCCTGTCTCATCGAGCGCCGCAGCACCACACTGATAGAAGGCACCGGAATCACTTTTCTGCTGCCGGGCCTCTACTGCTGGTTGTTATGGATGGGAGGAAACTGGCTGATAATGGAGGATCCGGTCTTTTTCTTGCGGAGCATAATACGGAGCAGTATGGGGGACTGGAGTTCCATTCGGGCGGCGCTTCTGGTGAACTGTCACTGGACGTTGCTCGGAACCGTGGCGATGATTGTTTTGAGCGTGCCCGTCGTGTGGCTCGCCTTTGATGCCGATAAAACCGGCAGGTGGATCAATCTGGCACCGCTGCCGGCCGTCGGCGCAGCCGCTGTCCTCATGCTGTACACCGGCGCCGCGTCGGACGTACAACGTCACGACACCCGGATAAACGCCGTCGTTCACGAACTGGAGGAGCAACATCCGAGCGGCTCATTCATCGTGATGGGATACGAAGGATACCAGTTCAAGCGCGCGGCGGGCCATGACCCGGATGACGCATGGGTGCATCTGATGCATGTGACGCCGGACAAGCTCGAGAACGTTATCGCTGACTTCAAAGGCCGTGACCTTTATATTCTCGTCAACCGGGAACGCACTCTGGAACGCTGGCATCAGGTGGGGCTGAACTGGCAACACCGGAGCGGAAGAATCCCCGAGAGGTTCCTTTACAGGGACAATCTTGGGCCGTGGGTGGTGTTTGAGTTGATCAAGGACGAATCCTGAGATCCCCGG
>JBKHGK010000060.1:0-8424 GCA_046539705.1 Candidatus Brocadiia bacterium
CTGCGCCTGTCGCCACACCATCCAGCCAACCGCCGTAATTGCCATCAGCAGCACAACCCACAGCACCCACCTGTACTGCTCGCTCCACGGGGGCGTATCCGGCTCCTCCACACCCCACTGATCGGGTGCGGAAAGGGAGGCCTGCGTCACCCCCTCGGAGCGCAATCTGTCAGCGTAATGCGACAGATCGTAGTCCGGCATCGTTGCCCCGTCATTGCCCAGATACACCCACCACGGTTGAGACTCTCTGGGCTGGAAGGCCACGTATGTCCGATACCGATCCACTGACACCCCTGCCGGTTTCAGCGGCGGATTGTCCTCGTTATGGATCTCGAGCTGGATATAACGGTATCGACAGTCCCTGAGGTCGATCTCAAGCGATTCATCGCTGGCTCCCCCGCTGCTATACCGATATATATTCCCCTGGCCGACGGGTTTCCACGGTTCCCTCACCGTCCTGGTCCTCTCCGCGCCGGACTCCATGCGACGCTTAACCTGTCTTTTCACGCGGTTGCGGCCCCGAATCGTCACGTGCCGGTGGAAATTACGATCCTCCACATCCACCGTCATCTTCCGCAACGGCAGGTTTTTATGGCCAAGATCCACGTTCAGAAGCGTAGTGTCATGCGCCCCGGCCCGTGTTGATATGCTCTTCACATCAACGCTCTCCACCGGAGCGGGCTCTCCAGTAGTCCTGTAACTCCTGACGTCATCGATGGAGATCTCTTCCGGATCATCGGGATCGTGATGCACGGTGATGCGCAGATACTGGAAGTTGTTTCGTGGCAGGTCAATGCGGGATTTTTGATGCCGCCCGCCGGCCGGAGTCGATATGTCGAACAGAAATCGCCCATCCTGGAGCAACTCCCAGCCTTGCCCGTCCTGACTGGCCTCCACCGTCACCGGACGTTTATAGTTCTCTCCGGATGTCACAATCCGGATGGAATCCTTCATCACCTCTTCTTCGAACTTCACCATCACGCGGTCCATCTGTCCCGGGATGTTGGTACGATTATACATCTCACACTCAAGCCGCTTGGTGCGGCTGCTCCCGCGTGGTTTTCGCAGAACCCACGGAAGGACATCACGCCCCGCCACCACACGGAGATCGGCAAAATCCTCCCGAGCTCTGTCAAAAACTTCCGGGGTAACCTCAAACTCCACCAGCCCTTCCTCCGGATCCCCCTCAACCTCCACCGCGGCCCGCCACTTCCACTCACTGAACGTCTTTCTTTCCTCGCCACTCGCCTCATCAGCTATTCCTCTGTTGAGCCCAACCCCGCACAGCGCAATAAACACCCATATAAACACACTTGCTTTTTTCATAATCAGTCCTCCGTTCTCCCCAGATAGCGTTCGGTCTTCTGATACAGATATGATGCTCCGATCATCAGCAACCCTATCGCGAGAAAGGAAATCACGCGGTAAATATCCCCCACCCCCGCCATGTCCACGAACACCAGTTTCAGGCCGGTCAACCCAAACAGCGCAAGGGCCACCAGCCGGTGCAATCGCCGCCGCCGACAGACGCCAAAAATCAGAAGGCCGATCGCATAGACCCCCCAGGTCACCGACACGGCCATCAGTCCCGCCCATCGCCCGCGCATGCGGGATTCCACAAGAGATTGCGCGAAATGCCAGGCCTCCACGTTGAGCAGCAGAAACAGCAGCGTCACTCCCGCCCAGTGGCCCGCCTTTCCGAGCAGGGTTTCCCATCCGTATTCACTGCGTGATAATGCTTTCCCCCAGAGCAAAACGACACTTACCGGCACAACGGCGCTCAGAAAACGGAGGTTAAGAAACAGCAGATAAGAGCCCGTATCCTGTCCGTAGAGGCCCCATGCGTAGAGCAGACCCAGCAGGAGGGCCGGTATCCCCGCCAGACGCAGGCCTCTCGATTTCCACCGCAGGCCGGTGGCGAGCATACACAGGCTACCAACCGTCCAGATCACGCAGCCACTCCACAGCGAATAGAACTCGCCGACGCCCGCTTCCTGCAACATCCTTGCCTTGCGCATCCATAACCCCACCTCGGCATTCAGAATGACAAGCAGAGCAAGAGAGGCTCCCGCAGCACATATCACCTGCATCCCATCATCCCACCGCGTCCTGGCCTGCCGCCAGCGCCGGTGCAGCCACACAAATGCGGCGCCCCCGAGCGGGACGACTATCGCCGTTCCGAAGGACGTGTTCCAGAACAGAACGAACTCCCGGCTATGCAGGGGCCAGTGAACGGAAAACAATCGCACTGCCGCCACCAGGAGGACGATGAATCCCCCCACGCGAACCGGGAGGTAATCAAAACGGTATCCCAGATACAACAGGACCATCGCCTCGGCCACCCACATCACCAGCGTGCCTTCAAAACCCATGTGGAGGGGCACGGCGATGGTGAGAAATATCATCGCGAGCCCCACAAACCCGAACAGCTCCCTCGATCCTCCGGTACGCCAGTTCACGGCCCGGCCGAACGCCGCATAAATCGCTGCCAGCCCGACCGCTATAAAACCGAGCAGATGATCGTGCTCGGGATGCAAAATGTCGTAGGCAAACCCAAATACCACTACGGCATGAAGTATCGCGATCATGAACCGTTCCAGACCGACCCGACGCCCGGTTCGCAGGTGATAACTGAAGGGCACGAGCAGAAACACGAGAAAGAAACCAAGCAGCCACATCAGGGCCGGATAAAGCGCGTCCGTTCCGTAAAAGTTCCAGTACCAGGCCCCGTACAGAAGCCAGGTTCCCGCCATGGCCAGAATATCCAGCGCCCGCCAGCGCCGTGCAAACGAGACACCAAGTACACCCAGGTTCAGCACCATCAGATAGGAGAACAGCGCGTCACGGCTGCCCTGCCCCGTGCTAACCATCAGAGGGGTCAGCAGACCGCCGAGAACAGATATGAAGGCAATGGGCAGTGCCTCGTGCAACACCGAAAGAGTCATCCCCCCCGCCGTAATCAGCGCCATGAACCCGAACGCCGCGGGCTGGGGAATGAGCTCGTAATAATGGAACGCAGCGAAGATGGACAGATAAAGCACGCCCAATCCCCCGCCCACCAGTCCCTGCCCAAGACCCCGCATTTTACGCCTCAGACACCCGTCTCCGGACACAGCCATGAGCATACCGACGAGGACTCCCAACGCACATCGAGCCGTGGGCCCAAGCCAGCCGGCATCAATGGCGTACTTCACAAAAAATCCCACCGCGAAAAAAATCACCAGCGCGCCAACCCATGCAATCCACCTCTGCCCGATACTCCTTTCAAGACGCCTGATGATGGATATTCCGGGCTTCTCCCGGTGCTCCGTTTCCCCAGCACTCGCCGGCTCTGGAGGCTCGACCTCCGCCTGTTCTCCATACTCCTCGGCCTCTATCTCCTCGGTTACCTCCGCCTCGTCCCGCGCATCGTCCCCGAGCTCCTCTGGAGCCCGTTCGTGCGCATGCGGGGAAACTTCATCCTCATCCGGGAAGTTCTGCTCGATACGTTCGACACGTTGTGCCAGATCCTCCAGTCTGTCCTCATACGCCCCCTTCCCCCAACCTCGACGGATCTGCCGGATAAAAGCCACCAGACCCAGCACAGCGCCGATAAAGGTCAGTATCAACCCGCCCAGCACCAGGACAATGATAAACATCTCAGGCATGGGTCACCTCAGTGCATGGCTCAGTTTCTGTTTCCCCCGGCTCTCACGAACCGTCTGGAAACCCTATGATAAACGGCTCTTCCAGCCGAAATCGACCCGGGCCGGGAACTTCAGCATATACCGGCCCCTCCCATGCCATCTCGGCCGAGGCGGGCCGGTTCAGCCCGTTAAACCATCCGCATAAATCTTACCCCCGCGGGGTGGGAAATAGCAAAGACAAGATCACATTCGTTGTGCTCCAGCCACCCTTCCTGATAAACTGTGAACACTTCTGATCTACTATCACTCAAATGAGGCCTCGATGCCATTGATTGAGAATCCAGGGGATACCGCTCGCGTCATCCAGTCCGCTCGGCGCTCTCAACGGAAATGGGCCAGACGCGACATCCGCAGCCGGACAGAGGTCCTGCGCCGGCTGCGCCGAGACATCATGGAGCAACGCGATGCCATAGTGGATGACATACGAAAAGACACCGCGAAAACTCGGGTGGAAGCGCTCTCCTCCAGCCTGCTCCCCACGCTGGAATGTCTGCACTACATCGAATCACGGGCCGCGGAAGTACTTCGCCCTCAGAAACGCCCCACTCCGCCGCTGTATCGGTCCACTCAGTCACGGGTGGAATATCACCCCCGCGGGGTTGTCCTGGTGATATCGCCCTGGAACAATCCGTTCCAGCTCTGTCTCCTTCCCGTGGCGAGCGCACTGACCTCCGGTAACGCGATCGTCCTCAAACCATCCGAACACTGCCCGACAGTTGCCCGCAGAGTATCGGATCTCCTCAGAGAGGCCGGATATCCGGAACCGCTGACTCCTGTATGCACGGGCGGTCCGGACGTAGCCCGTGGGCTGCTCGAGGCCAAACCCGACATGATATTTTTCACCGGCTGTGTTGAGAACGGGCGCGATGTCCTGCGCGCCGCCGCCCGCTCCCTCACCCCGACCGTGCTTGAGCTGGGGGGGAAGGATCCGATGATCGTCCTGCCGGACGCGCCGATGGACCGGGCCGTGGAAGGCGGCCTGTACGGCGCGTTCACTCACGCGGGCCAGCACTGCGTCTCCACCCGCCGGCTCTACCTCCACAGAGATATCTGCCAGCAGTTCCTCGACCAACTGAGCCGCCGGACGGAGGAACTCGCCGATACCGAACAGTGGGGAACGGTACGGTTCGAACAGGCCGCTGCCAGCGCCCGCGAACTGGTGCAGGACGCCCTGTCCCGTGGCGCCGAGCTGCTGAATCCCGCCGACCCCGCGGACGCCGGTTTTCGGCCGACGTTACTGCGAGACGTCACCCACGATATGAGAATCGTCCGGGAGGACCTTTTCGCTCCCGTGCTGATCAGCGCCGATTTCTCCAGCGAGGATGAGGCGCTCGCACTGGCCAATGACACCCCTTTTGGCCTCAATGCCAGTATATGGACGGGCGACCGGGAGAAAGGCCGCCGAATCGCGCGGGGGCTGAACTGCGGAAACATCTTTATCAACAACGTCCTCAGCAACGTCGGAAACCCGCACCTGCCCTTCGGCGGCACCAAACAAAGCGGGCTGGGACGTTATCATGGCCCGGAAGGGCTGCGGACGTTCTGCCGGACGACATCGGTGATGGCCAGGGCTCCCTCCGAGCGGGAGGAACCCAACTGGTTTCCCCATGACGAACACTCGGCGGCACTGGTGGACGGCCTGCTCCGTCTGAGACACGAGGATATGTCGTTCGGACGGAAGATACTGCAGGGAATCAGACTGGCACGGTTATTCTGGAAAGGTGAGTGAAGATGACGCAAACTCCTGGGCCCAAAGTACTGGTGATCGGCGCCGGCCTCGGCGGTATATCCGCGGCCATCTCGCTCCGCGCGGCCGGGTATGAGGTCGAAGTGCACGAGAAAAACGACCATGTGGGCGGAAAATTGAACCGGCTTCAGACCGAGGGGTTTGCCTTTGATCTTGGCCCCTCGATCCTGACACTCCCCCATTACTTTAAGCATCTGTTCCAGATGCACGACAAACGCATGAGCGACTACGTCAGCTGTCGTCAGCTCGCCCCTCACTGGCGCTGTTTTTTCGAGGATCGCACCCGGATAGATCTTTATCCTGATCCCGCCCGAACCGTGGAGGAGAACGCCGTCCTGACCGAGCAGGATGGCGATGAGCTCCGCGAGTTCATCGCGTACTCGGCCGCTTTATTCGCCGCCACCGAGGAAGGTTACTTTGCGGAAGGGCTGGACACCCTCTGGGAGATGATCCGCTTCCACGGCCCCATCAACGCACTGCGTAAATTTGGCCTTTTCCACACCATGGCCGACGGCGTGGGGAAACGAGTGGATAACGAATATCTGCGGCATATACTGAATTTCTTCGTGAAATACGTCGGGTCTTCCCCGTACGACGCGCCATCGGTGCTGAACCTCCTGCCTCACGCCCAGTTTGAATACGGGCTCTGGTATGTGGATGGCGGGATGTTCGAGCTGGGCAAAGCGCTGGAAAAACTGGCCCGGGAATGCGGAGTAAAGGTGAACCTTGGATCCGAGATAGCCCGGCTCCCCACCCGGCGCGGATCCGTGACAGGGGCCGACCTCACCGACGGCCGCCGGATTGAGGCGGACATCTTCGTGTGCAACATGGAGGTCATACCGGCCTGCCGGTCCCTGCTGCACGAACCCGAACACAAACTGCACAGACTCCGCAAATTTGAACCCGCCTGCTCCGGTCTTGTGCTGCACCTTGGCACGGACCGGCGCTACCCACAGCTGTCCCATCACAATTTTTTCTTCTCCCGCCATCCGCGCCATCACTTCCAACAGGTCTTCCATGATAAAGTTCTCCCGGAGGACCCCACTGTCTACGTGGTGGCCTCCAGCCGTACCGATCCTTCCCAGGCTCCCGAGGGCTGTGAGAACATCAAGGTCCTGCCCCACATACCGTATATCCAGGACAGGCCCTTTATCGACGATGATTATCCGCAGCTCCGGTCCCGGGTCCTCACCAAACTGGAACGAATGGGACTGACGGATCTGAGAAACCACATAATTGTGGAGGACATGTGGACGCCGGAGGATATCCGCGATCACTATTACTCGAACAAAGGCGCCATTTACGGGGTAGTATCCGATCGCAAACTCAACCATGGGTTCAAGGCGCCGAAGAGATCCGCGGACTATGACAACCTGTATTTTGTGGGAGGCAGCGTGAATCCGGGCGGTGGTATGCCGATGGCGGCGCTGAGCGGACAGCAGGTGAGCGAGTTTATAACTTCAGAGCAGACCACGCCTGACATATCAGGAGAACTGTAATGGGTGAACACAGCATAGCCGTTATCGGAGCGGGGCCCGGCGGTCTGACCGCCGCCATGATACTGGCCCATAATGGGCTGAACGTAACCGTTTTTGAGAAAAAGGATCGGGTGGGCGGCCGAAACGCTCCGCTGCACCTCGGGGATTTCACGTTCGACACCGGCCCCACCTTTCTGATGATGAAAGGCGTCCTTGAGGAGGTCTTTAAGATGGCCGGAACGGATCCATCGGACCACCTTAATCTGATGCCCGTGGATCCCCTTTACCGGCTGAAATTTCCGGATGTCGAGTTCTGCCCCCGCAGTGATCCGCAAAAGACCCGCGAGGCAATCGCCGAGACCTTTCCCGGTAATGAATCCGGGTTCGATCGGTTTCTGGAGACGGAGAGCCGACGCTACCGGAGCCTGCTCCCGTGCCTCAAACGTGATTACAGCAGTCTCACCTCCTACCTGAACGCCACCTTCCTGAGCGCCCTGCCCCGGATGTCACTCGGCCGTTCTGTCTTCGGCAACCTCGGGCGCTATTTTGACGATGAACGGCTGAAACTGTGTTTTTCCTTCCAGTCGAAATATCTCGGCATGAGCCCCTGGGATTGTCCGGCGTTCTTCACCATGCTTGCCTACATAGAACATGCCCAGGGAATATACCACGTCCGCGGTGGGCTCAACCGCATTTCCACGGCCATGGCGGACGTCGCCAGGGAGAACGGCGCGGACATTCGCCTCGAAAGCCCGGTCGAACGGATCAGCGTATCCGATGGACGGGCCACGGGAGTTGTGCTGCCGGACGGAAAGGAGCTGGATTTCGATCGGGTTGTGATCAATGCTGACTTCGGGCACGCCGTGAATACACTTCTCCCCGCCGACTGCCTCCGACGGTACAGCCCCGACAAACTGGAGAATTGGAATCTGTCCTGCTCCACATTTATGCTGTATCTGGGCGTGGACCGCACTTATACGGACCTGCCCCATCACAACGTAATATTCGCGGAGGATTATCAGCGGAACGTGGATGAGGTTATGGAGACGGGGTGTCTGCCCGCCGATCCGTCCTTCTACGTGCAGAACGCATCCGTATCCGACCCCACCCTGGCCCCCGAGGGCCAGAGCACCATCTACGTCCTCGTCCCGGTGCCCAATACCCGCGCCGATGTGGACTGGGACCCGATCACAGATGAATATGCCGACACGGTAATTGGACTGGTGGAGGAACGCGGGGGGGTCGAGGGGCTGCGCGAGAATATAGTGCGGAAAAAGGTGATAACCCCGGCGGACTGGACGGATAAATATGACGTATACAGGGGGGCAACTTTCAACCTGGCCCACACCCTCTTCCAGCTGCTCTACTTCCGTCCTCACAACCGGTTTGAAGAAATCGGCAACTGCTACCTGGTCGGAGGCGGCACTCACCCCGGGAGCGGGCTCCCCACCATTTATGAATCCGGCCGTATATCCAGCGAGCTGGTCCTGGAGGACCTGAGCGGTCAGAAATA
>JBKHGK010000061.1:0-8357 GCA_046539705.1 Candidatus Brocadiia bacterium
GACATTCCGCCCCGCCCCACCGGGATAAGAGCCCCCGAAACGGACACGGCACAGCCCAGAACCCCCGATACCCGCGAGTAACTTGAGAATCCAGGTCCTGATTTGCTATAGTATTATCTACGTTTTCCCATGCAAATTTTACGGGGCCCCATTATGGAACAGAGATCTCTCGCTGGAGAATTCGGCAAAGGTCTACTGGAGGAAAACGCGGTCTTCGTCCTGGCACTCGGGCTGTGCCCCACCCTTGCCGTTACGACGGGGCTGAAAAACGCCGCTGCCATGGGAATGGCGGTGATAGTTGTTCTCACCTGCTCCACGGTTATAGTCTCGATGCTGCGCTCCCTCATACCGCATGAGGTCCGCATACCGTGTTGCATCGTCGTTATAGCCTCGTTTGTCACGATGATCGAAATCGTGTTTAAAGCCTACCTGCCGCCCGCCGTCAACCAGGCGCTGGGCATTTTCATTCCGCTCATCGTGGTCAACTGCATCATCCTGAACCGCGCGGAATCATTCGGATACAAAAACGGGGTGCTCCGTTCGTTTTCCGATGGTCTTGGTGTAAGCGTTGGTTTCACGCTGGCCATCTGCGCCCTGGCCGCCGTACGGGAAGCCATCGGAAACGGCACCCTCTGGGGCTACTCGTGGATGCCCTCCTCCCTGCCGATCAACTACGACCCGGCCAGCATAATGATTCAGGCACCGGGGGCGTTCCTGGCTCTGGGGCTGATGATGGGATTATTCAATTATTTCCGCGGCACGGGGACGTCCGCTGAATAAACATACATTTCAGATCAGTGGAGTTATGAGATGAGCCCGGGCACAATCTTTGCCATAGCTTTTTCCGCCATATTCGTATCGAATTTCGTCCTTGCCCGATTTCTGGGGCTCTGCCCGTTCATCGGCGTCACCCAGAAGACCGAAAGTGCGCTCGGGATGGGTATGGCGGTGACCTTCGTCATGTTCATGGCGAGCTTCGTCACCTATTGCCTCTACGGCCTTATCCTGAAGGAAGACGCCCTTCTGGTGGCGGCCGACCTGGAGCTGGTGCTCAAAACGCCCATGTATATTCTGGTCATCGCCACACTGGTCCAGCTCGTGGAGATGTTTATGCGCTCACAGCTCCCGCGCCTCTACGACGCCCTCGGCGTCTACCTGCCGCTGATCACCACGAACTGCGCCATCATGGGAGTGGCCCTGCTCAACACCACCGACGCACCGGAGGTAATCCGCGCCGTCAGCGAAGAGAGCTTCGCCGGGGGGCTGGTGGCTGCATCCTGGCACGGAATCGCGGCGGGGATGGGCTTCACCCTGGCGATGCTCCTGATGAGCGGGATACGTGAAAGACTGGCCCACGCCGACGTCCCGCGGCCGCTCAAAGGTATGCCCATAGCTTTTCTCTGCGCGGGACTGATGTCAATGGCTTTCCTCGGTTTCACCGGTATGCTGTAGTGAGGGGGCTACGTTGACAATTCGTCCACGTTCACAATTATTCGCGTTCCTGTTATCGAGCCTCATCACGCTCTCGGTGATCACGGCATGTCCGGCGGCCGCCGCGGCTCCCGATCGCATTGATCACATGCGGGATCTTGACCCATCCGAACGCGTTCTGGTCATCAATGACGAAAAGCTGGAATGGGGCCAGTTATCGCGATTTCTGACCCGAATGGTCGGTCGCACCGCCATCGATTCCTTTCTGGAACAGGTGCTCATCCGGCAGGCGGCCCGGAAACACGACCTGGAGGCCACTGAAGAGGAGATCGACAGCCGCCGCGAACGTGAACTCCGACTGCGGATGCAGGATATCCACAATCGCATGCGCCTTGGAGCCGAACAGTTCCAGCGCATTGCACGGGAACAGGGATGGGATGTACAGAGCATTCGCAGCGAGGTGAAACGGACCATCAGGCGGGACGAAGTAGAGTCTCAGGTTCTTATCGAAAAGATACTCCGCCCGCAGATGGACATTTCAGAGGAGGAACTGCGACGGTATTATGCGTGGACCCGCGGCGAACGTTTCTCCGTGGCCCATATAATAGTGCCGTCCACCGAGGAAGCGCGTCAGGTCGCCCGGTTCCTCCGCGAACAGCCTGACGCATGGGCTCAGGTTGCGACGGATTTCTCGCGCGACCCCTACAGCGCCCCGCAGGGCGGCCGTCTCATACCCGTCCCCGCAAGCTCCGGATACGGCAGAGTTCTGGCCGAGATGGAGGACGGTGACATCAAACTGCACCAGGCGGAGGACCGATGGCATATAATCCGGCGGCTCGGAAGGGTTGAACCACAGGCTTCAGATTTTGACGACGTCCGGGAGGAACTAAAACGCGAACTCGAAGCACGACGGGCGAAAAGCAGGGCGGATTTTCTGGTAGCGGACCTGTGGGAGGACGCCACCATCGTCACCAACGTCGGCGACGACCCGGAGGAACGATCAATCCTGGGCCGAAATGTCGTGGCCTACGTCAATGGCAAACAAGTGTCCACCGGAGATTTTGCGGCGGCGGTTCTGGACCGCTTCGGCCATCGGGCGATCGACCCGTTTATCGAATACGTGCTTGTACAGCAGGAAGCGAGCCGGCAGAATATAAGCGTCTCCCGCCAGGATATCCAACGCAGGCGACGTCAGATGGCCCGCCGCTTCAAGCAGGAAGCGAACGGTCCGTCCGCTCCGGCCGCGGACAGACCTGAGATAGATTCTGCCGAAGGGGCCGGCGAAGCCGGTGACGACGGGGAATTTTATGCCCCGGAACTGTTCCCGCATGACGCCATCGTGACGCTGTTACTCGCGGAAAAGATGGTCGACCCGGCCCGGGAGGTCACCGAGGATGATATCAGACGGGCCTACAACAGACAATACGGACTGAACATAGCCGTCAGACGCCTCGTGACGGACGATCGCGATGAGGCCATGGCGCTGCGTCGACGAGCCATGGAGGGCGCCAATTTCGACGCCCTTGCCAGGACGCTCTCCCGGGAACCGCTCTCATGGACCGGCGACGCGGCGATCACCGAAATCACCCGGGACCACGAACTTTATGATCATGTATCCGATCTCGAACCCGGCGAGGTTTCGGACGTTGTTGAACGCGACGACCAGTTTATACTGTTTCAGGTCATTGACCGGAGCGAGGCCGATACGGAGGCACCGAAACTGGAAGCGGTGAAAACACAGATGCACGAAGATGCCCGGCGTGAGCTCCAGCGCCGACGGATCCAGGCGTGGCTCCAGAAACTTCGAGCCGAAGCAGGTATAAGAGAACCCTAACCCGCTGGCAGGGCTCCTATCGCCCCGTCACATCCATGGAATGAATTGTTAGTTTTGACTTTTAGAGGTTGCAAAATACATCATGTGTGCTCTGCAGGACGTTGATCTGGCCCGACGGGTACAGGAACTGCCCCCTTATGTGTTCGGCCGGCTCAACGCCATAAAATACGCCCGACGGCGTGCCGGCGAGGATATAATTGATCTGGGTATGGGAAACCCCACCGACCCCACACCGGAACCGATAATCGACAAACTCTGTGATGCTGTGAAAGATCCCGACACCCACGGCTACAGCGTGGAAGCCGATGGGCTGACCAATCTGAAAAAAGAGGTGGCGGCTTTCTACGGACGCGAATACGAGGTGGATCTGAACCCCGACGAGGAGGTGGTCTGCACGATCGGAAGCAAGGAGGGCCTCTCCCATACCCTCCTCACACTGCTGAACCCCGGCGACGTCGCGATGGTACCCACCCCCGCTTTCCCGGTTCACATCCACGGAGTCCGGCTGGCCGGCGGCTCAGTGCTGTCGGTCCCTCTGGGAACCGGCGATGAGTTTTTTCAGCATCTGAGGGATGTGGTTGACAATTTTGAGCCGAAACCGAAGCTGCTGATCGTCAACTTCCCGCACAACCCCACCGCCGCCACAGTGGACCAGGGGTTCTTCGACAGGCTTGTGGCGTTCTGTCGGGAGCGGGATATTTTCATAATCCATGATTTTGCCTATAACCTCATCACCTTTGATGGTTACCGGGCCCCGAGTCTTCTGCAGAGCGAAGGCGGCAAGGAAGTCGGCGTGGAATTCACCTCCATGTCCAAGAGCTTCAACATGGCCGGATGGAGAGTGGGTTTCTGTGTCGGCCATAAAAAAGTTGTTCAGGGCCTGGCCAGTATAAAAGGCTACTTCGACTACGGTCTTTTCATGCCGGTTCAGATTGCCAGCATCATAGCTCTGCGCCACTGCCGGGACCGGGCCCGAGAACAGGCCAAAATCTACGAGGCCCGCCGCGACACCCTCTGCGAAGGGCTGGAGAGAATCGGATGGCCCGTCACCTGGCCGAAGGGCACCATGTTCGCATGGGTACGTATACCGGACAACTACGATCACATGAGTTCTCTCGACTTCAGCCTTCTGCTCCTGGAGGAGGCCAATGTGGCGGCGGCCCCGGGAGAGGCTTTCGGCAGCGGTGGGGAACGCTACCTGCGTATGGCTCTTGTGGAGAATGAGCTCCGGCTCAAACAGGCCGTGCGGCAGATGGGGCGTGCGCTGGAACTCTGAGACTTTCATATAGAGGATCACTCGTGACTACAGCAAACAAACAACGTACGTTTCCCCGCGGAGGCGTCCATCCGCCCGGCACGAAATCCCGCACGCGGGATCTACCGCTCTCCCGTTCCACCCCGCCCGACGAACTCGCCGTTCTCCTCTCACAGCACATCGGGGCCCCGGCGCAACCGGCAGTTGATAAACGCGATGAGGTGCTGATGGGACAGATCATCGGACGGGCCGGCGGCTACGTGAGCGCCAACATACATGCACCGGTCAGCGGGAAAGTCAAAAAAGTTGAAAACCGCCCCCACCCACCAACCGGCAAACCCGTGCCGGCCATCATTATCCAGAACGATGGGGAGGACACGTGGGCGGAGGGATGCAATGAAGAACAGAATCCCGAAAACCTCTCCCCCGAGGAAATGGTGGATCTCGTCCAGAACGCCGGGATAGTGGGGATGGGCGGCGCCACGTTCCCGGCCCATGTCAAACTCAGCCCTCCACCGGAGAAACCCGTCTCCGACGTCATACTGAATGGGGCTGAGTGTGAGCCTCTGCTCACCTGTGATCACCGCGTAATGGTGGAACAGACCGACAATCTGCTGGATGCCATGCGGCTGATTATGAGGATGGTCGACGCGGACAGCGGCCATATCGGGATCGAGGTGAACAAGCCCGAAGCCATCGAAGCGTTCGAACAGGCCACCCGCGGCGAGTCGGATATGGAGGTGCACCCTCTGAAGGTGCAGTATCCTCAGGGGGCCGAACAACAGCTGATAACGGCGATAACCGGCCGGGAAGTTCCGTCCGGCGGTGGCCTGCCGGCCGATGTGGGCTGCGTGGTGCATAACGTCGCCACCGCCATCGCCATCCGCGACGCCATCCGGTTTCGTCGCCCCCTGATCGAACGCCCTCTGACGGTCACCGGAGAAAGCGTGCGGGAGGCGGGGAATTTCATCGAACGTATCGGCACCTCCGCCCGGCACATCCTGGAACGTCAGGGAATCGGGGAAAGTGCCAACCAGCTCATCATGGGTGGCCCCATGATGGGGGTCGCTCAGGCCGAGCTTGATGTCCCAATAACGCGGGGCACGAGCGGACTGATTCTGCGCCGGGCACAACCGCCCGGTCCCCAGCGGGCCTGCATCCGGTGCGGCCGTTGCGTCGAACACTGCCCCCTGGGCCTGATCCCCAGCGAGCTGAGCATCTACGCGGAGAAACAGGAGTGGGATCTGGCAAAACAGGCCAACATCATGGAATGCAAGGAATGCGGATGCTGCGCCTACGTCTGTCCCGCCAACCGGCGCATCGTACACCTGGTACAGTTCGGGAAAGCCGAACTGGCCAAACAGAGGCAGAAGACCAGCGACGAATAAGTATACTACTGAAAGGATACGACGTTCATGGATAACGAGCTTCTGATCAAAGCATCGCCCCACGAGGGAGACACCGACCATATAGGCGACATTATGTGGAGCGTGGTGGCCGCCCTTGCGCCCGCCGTCGCGGCCAGCATATACTTTTTCGGCGCTCGGGCGGTGTTTCTGTACGTGTTTGGCGTCGGAGCCGCCATGCTGACGGAACTGATCTGCCTGAAAATGCGCTCGCGCCCACTTTCCCATGCCCTTGATGGCAGCGCCGCGGTTACCGGGCTCCTGGTGGCCATGGTCCTGCCTCCATCCGCCTCCTGGTATACCGTCTGCGTCGCTTCCATCTTCGGGATAGGCGTGGTGAAACACTGTTTCGGTGGGCTCGGACATAACATCTGGAACCCCGCACTGGCCGGGCGGGTGTTCGTACAGTTCGCCTACCCCGCCCAGGTGAGTCTCTCCAGCTGGATCGTCCCACGGGCACTCTTCGGGGTCTCTGGCGCCGATGCAGCCACTCAGGCCACCCCCCTTTTCCAGGAAGCACCGATCGACGTCAGCTACATGGACCTGTTCACAGGAAACGGCATCAGCGGATCCCTCGGGGAAACCTGCAAGGTGGCTCTCCTCATCGGTGGTATCTACCTCATACTCCGCCGCCGGGTCGACTGGCGAATCCCCCTGTTCTACATTGGAACGGTCTTCGCCCTCTCCGCCTTCCTCCCGGCCCCCAGCGCCGACGCACCCGCATGGATCAATAACCCGCTGCATCACATTCTCTCCGGTGGACTCATTCTGGGCGCCTTCTTCATGGCCACCGACATGGTGACGACTCCAATAACGCCCACCGGACGTATCATTTTCGCCATCGGGTGCGGCGTGCTGGTCGCCGTTATCCGGATGTACGGCGGCTACCCCGAAGGAGTGGCTTATTCCATAATCCTGATGAACACCGCCGTCCCGCTGATCGACCGCTGGTGCAAACCAACCGTTTACGGGAGCAGGACTCCGACCCCCGCAGAAAGGAAAACATGAGCACCGATCACAAAAACAGTCACAGTTCCCCATCACTGTTGCGAAAGATAATACTCTACGCCGGTGTGCTCACCGGCGTCTGCGTGGCAAGCGGCGCGGGTGTAAGCGCACTGTACGTCAGCAGCCGCGACCGTATACGTCAGAATCGGCTCCGCACCTTCAAGGAAAGCCTTTCCGTGGTCATGGAAGGGGCACGGGAACCACGTCCTCTTGGGGACGACGGCGAACTGGCACAGGCGGATGTCATCCTTGCCCCGCGCAACGACGGCGTCCGTTACGTGGGACGGGCCTCCGAACGGGGCTACCAGAGCGTGATAACCGTCCTGGTGGCCCTCGATGCCGAGGGGGAGAAAACGGACCTGCCGGATAACCCCACAATCCAAAAGGTGGCCGTCCTCGATAGCGCCGAAACCCCGGGGCTGGGTGAAAACATCAACAAAGTGGAACGTGATATCTCCCTGTGGGGGGCAATAGCCGGCTACGGAACGGACAAGGATAATGGATCCGAACGCCCATCCTTTCAGGAACAGTTCAGCGGTAAACGGCTTAAGGATCTGCGGATTAACACCTCAGATGAAGAGGCGATCAGTCCGGTAACCGGGGCCACCATCACCAGTACCGCCACGACGAAGGCGGTGAGGAAAGCCGTCAAAAAAATCATCCAGCGCACAGAGGAAATCAATGAGTGACCGGCCATCCGAAAGCCAGGCGGAGAAAACAGCACAACCCGAGGAGGACGAACGTATTATCTCCATCAACGAAGCGCGCTCGGATGCTGCTTCTGAGGAGGTATCGGACGAGGAAACCGAGGTGAGCCCCCAGCCGGGGGAGCTGGAATTCACGGAGATAAAGACCATCATTGAGGCCCTCCTTTTCGCGGCCGAAGAACCACTGTCGAGTTCCAAACTGGCCGAACTATCGGGCGCGGAAAACGGCCATGTGGCCCGCAAGGCCGTCGAAGCGCTCGAGGAAGAATACGATTCCCGGTCAAAACCCTACGCGGTTCAGGAAATTGCCGGCGGATTCAGAATCCTCACCCGCCCCGAGTTCGACACCTGGGTGGGCAAGCTCCGGGAAAAGGAACAGACTGACTCGCTGAGCCAGGCTGCGCTGGAGACCCTGGCCATAGTGGCCTACCGCCAGCCGATCATGCGGGCGGAGATCGAGGATATCCGGGGCGTAAGCAGCGGCTACATCCTCCGCTCACTCATCGAAAAATCCCTCATCCGGGTCACCGGACGGAGCGATGAACTCGGCCGTCCCCTCCTCTACGGAACCACTAAAAAGTTCCTGGACGCTTTCGGCCTCTCCTCCCTGGACCAGATGCCGGCCCTCGACGACCTGGAGGACGAGGGATGAAAAGCTGACAGCGACGCTCGTCCCGCCTTTGACTGTTCTCATATCTGGCGCACTGACGACTCGT
>JBKHGK010000062.1:0-8342 GCA_046539705.1 Candidatus Brocadiia bacterium
CAGCGACTGGAGATTATATGGAAACAGGGTGTCATCCACAGTGCATATCTCCATTGCGGGATGTTCGTTCGGTTCCCGGTAAACCCCGCAGGCCACGGTAAAGCCCGAACGGGCGAGCACACTCCAGTGCACGTATGCCGCCCCGCAGCGCGAACCCGTATATTTCACGAGCCGTCAGTGCGCAATATAAGAACAGACAAAGGTGCTCGCCCCGCGGCCGCGGGACACCGCAACCGCAGGCTATTCTTATAGATGGCGTGCTGACGGCTCGGTCGTAGACCAAACCGATGTCGCCGGTATTGTTAAAAACACCCTGTTGTTATAAACCTGTCTGTGACTTTTCGATTCACGTTTGCTGAAGTTGCCCTTAGAATAATTACTGTTTGAGGTTTGTGAAATATGCGGGTGAATCCCCCGCACGTCGCAACGGATTGACAGATTCCCCCGGAACCATTATATTCCTGATGGTTTTCATTTCATTTAAAACGGATGGGCACCGGGTATTATCCCACACGTGGCCCTGAGAGGCACGGGGTGTGAACCGTTTCCCAGGCCTTCCGTCCATCCCATCTCTCACGTCCCAGGGAATGATTGTTCCATGGATCTCGACGAACTGCGCGAGAAAATCGACGGCATCGATGAGGAGATCGTCCGCCTGATAAATCGGCGGGCGGAGATCGCGCATGAGATTGGCAAACTGAAGGCTGACGAAGGGGACAGCGTGTATAAACCCCACAGGGAACGGGCGGTGCTGGAGCACGCAGAGGAGGCCAGCACCGGTCCGATGGCGGAGGAGTCCATACGGGCCGTGTTTCGCGAGATCATGTCCGGCTGCATCGCCCTTGAAAAGCCTGTGAAGGTGGCTTATCTGGGTCCGGAAGGCACCTTTACCCACTGGGCGGCACGCTCGAAATTCGGGGATTCGATCATCTATGAGCCCGTGCCCTCCCTGGAGGAGGTCTTTGAAGAAGTGGAGCGTGGTCGGGTGGATTACGGGGTCGTACCCGTGGAAAACTCCACCGAGGGCGGTATACGGGAA
The DNA here is from genome assembly GCA_046539705.1 of Candidatus Brocadiia bacterium. GTDB lineage: Bacteria > Planctomycetota > Brocadiia > SM23-32 > SM23-32 > CAZXYF01. The sequence continues at coordinate 1,040 of JBKHGK010000062.1, forward strand.
ACACTCGCCCGGATGGTGGAAAGCCCGTTGAAGGTATGTGCTGAGATCGTTTACGCCATTGAACATGCGCTTATGGCACGCTGTCCGCTTGAGGATATAGAACGAATTTACTCCAAAGGCACCGTATTCGGGCAGACTCGTCGATGGCTCCGCGAGCATCTTCCCGGGATCGACCGAATCGAGGTGGCCAGCACCGCTCAGGCCGCGGAAAAGGCCGAGCAGGAGCAGGGAGCAGCGGCCATCGGGCATGCCGGTCTGGCGACGCTTCATGAACTGGACGTGCTATTTGACGGTATACAGGATCGGGCCGATAACGAGACGCGCTTCTTCGTGCTGGGCGAACATGCGAGCGCCCCAACCGGCGACGATAAAACCGCTCTGCTGTGTGCGGTCAAGGACAGAGCAGGAGCCCTGAGAGATCTGCTGGACCCGTTCAAACACTACGGAATCAATATGACCAAAATAGAATCGTTTCCCGCGCCGGGGGCAGGATGGGAATACTACTTTTTCATCGACTTTGTGGGACACCCCGAGCAGGAGAGGACTGTAGAAGCGCTCGATGAGATGGAAAAACAGTGCAACATGTTGAAGGTGCTGGGCGCTTTCCCCCGAAAGGCGGGCTGATACGAAACTCATGCTGAACAACTACTCTGGCTGAATTACAGGAGACCGAGAATGCGTAAGCTTTTTGTCGCTGGAAACTGGAAGATGAACCTTGATCGTGAGAAGTCACGTTCTCTGGCCACAAACCTCAAAGATGCGGTCGGAGAGACGGATGATGTGAACGTGGGCGTGAGCCCCCCCTACGTCTATATTGCGGACGTGGCCGATATCGTGGCCGATACAGCTATCAGCGTCGCCGGGCAGGATATGTGCACGGAGGATGAAGGGGCCTACACCGGCAAGATCAGCGGGCCGATGCTTCTGGATGTGGGATGTGAATACGTCATCCTCGGCCACTCAGAACCCCGTCACATCTATGGTGAGACCGATTCCACCGTCAACACGAAAGTCCATAAGGCCTTTGAATTCGGCCTCAAGCCCATCATCTGCGTCGGCGAAAAACTCGAACAACGCGAAGCCGGGAATACCGAGAAGGTGGTTGCCGGACAGGTCGAGGCCGCACTGGACGGAGTTAGCCGCGAGGATATGAAAGACGTTACAATAGCCTACGAACCCGTATGGGCAATCGGCACGGGCGAAACGGCCACGCCGGATCAGGCCCAGGATGTGCATGAGATGATCCGGAGTATCGTGGGGGATTTTTACGATAATGAGATTGCCGAAGGGCTCGTTATCCAGTATGGCGGCAGTGTGAAACCCCATAATGCAGAGGAGCTCCTTTCACAACCGGACGTGGATGGTGCCCTTGTGGGCGGAGCCAGCCTGACCGCGGATACATTTGTCCCGATTATCGAGATTGCTCAGGATATACAGAACGGCTGACCGCAGCCCTTCTGAACTCAAAGTCCAATCAGAGGATTCCAATATGGATCCGGAAAAACTGCGAAAACTGCTGAAACGCGTTGCAATAGCCGGCGCGTTCTTCCTGCTGGCTCTGCTGTTCTACCTGCTGGCGTGGCGTGCCGTGCTCATCGGCTACGCAATAACCGTCGGGATACTCATGATCCTGATGATTCTGCTCCAGAGTGGGCGCGGTGGAGGCCTCGCCAGCCTCGGAGGTATGGGCGGGGACAACCTCCTGGGCGCTCGGGCGGCAACCCCCATCGCCAAAGCCACCTATGTGATGGGAGCGCTTTTCCTGTTCACCTGTATGCTCGTCAGCAGGCTCGGAACAATACAGAAGGTGGCCGACTCAACCCCGGCCGCGCAGCCCCAGCAACAGGAGGAGCAAATGGAGGAAGGAACCGTACCCCAGGAACCGGATGAGCAAAACGACCCGGATGAGAGTCCCGACTCTGATACGGAGGCGGACAATTGATCAGGAGTATGACCGGTTACGGAACGGCGGAAACCATAGGGGAAGACTGGACCCTGCACGTGGAAGTGCGATCACTGAACCACGGCAAACTTAAAGTTTCCCCGCAGCTGCCCGAAAACCTGAGGTTCAAAGAAAGTGACCTCATACGGCTGGTTAAAACGACACTATCCCGGGGGCAGGTCTACCTCACCGTTTCGTGTGATATCGAAGAGGCCGCCGCGGCCATGCTCGTGGACCGTGATAAACTGCGGGGCTATCTCGACGCGGTTCAAAAAGTGGTCGCCGGGGAAAATATACCCCTCCAGGCCGAAGCGGGTTCGCTGCTGAACCTCCCGGAGGTTATAAGTTCCGAGGGGGTCCCCCTGCAGCTCCGCGACCAGCTCTGGCCCGATGTCCTGAACGCCACCGAAATGGCGCTTGATGACCTCGTGGAGATGCGGCGGGAGGAAGGTAAAAACCTCGAAAAACAGATACGAGACCTCCTGCAAAGCCTTGACGAAAGTAACAAACGCATCAAAAATAACCTCCAGGACTGCCTCCTCCAGTATCAGGACCGACTCAATGAACGTGTGAAAGAGCTGATCGACGGTGCAGAGGGCAACGTCGAACCGGACGAGGAGAAACTCGCCACCGAACTGGCCGGCATCGCGGAACATAGCGATATCAGCGAGGAAATCACGCGCATGGAAAGCCATCTGAAACAGTTTTATACGGCCCTGGACAGCGAAGAGGAGGCGGTGGGGCAAAAACTGGATTTTCTGGTCCAGGAAATGCAGCGCGAGACAAACACGATGTCAGCAAAACTGCCCTCAAGCGAAATGGTGGAGCTGGCCGTTAGTATGAAAGCCGATGTGCAGAAACTGAGGGAACAGGTTAGGAATATCGAGTGACTCCCCTCACAGAGTCCGGGACTACCCCGCTTATTTCAAACGCCCTCGGCGCCGGATACGCGCGGAAAGCAAAGGCGGATGTCCCGCGGCCGCGGGATACCCAACTGCAGCCTGACAGAGCATGGAGGCAAAAGCCTCTTTCGGCACAGGGAAGACCGGGACTGGTTCACTGTAGCCGGACCGAGCAGTTACGCTGAGCTCAGACCGCGGGATTGGAACGCTTCATGGATGATGACAATTCAGAAAACACCCTCGCCACCCCCGAAAGAGTCTTCGTGCTATCCGGCCCCAGTGGCGTCGGGAAAAATACCGTGGCCGAGGAGGTATGCCGGCGCCACATTGCCTCCCGGGCCGTTACGGCTACCACCAGAAACCCGCGAGATGGGGAAAAACACGGAACAGATTACTACTTTGTCGATCAGGCCACCTTCCAGCAATGGCGCGAAGATGGAACGCTGCTGGAATGGAACCAATACGACGGCAATTACTACGGCACACCTGCCTTTGCGGTGAATCGGGCGGGCGAGAGTACAAATGCCGTCATCCTGGTTATAGACGTCAACGGAGCCCTGGAATTGAAACGGCAGTATCCGGCCGTCCAACTGATATTCCTGTCTCCCCCGGACCGCAGGGAGCTCAGGAAAAGACTTATGGGGCGGGGAGATGAGGACGAACAGAGCATAGAGTACAGACTGGACAGAGCGGAAAAAGAGATGAGAGTAGCCGATCAGTACGATTATAATGTAGTCAATGATACCGTGGAACGGGCCGCGGACGAGGTGGAGACTATTATCCGTAATAACGGGTAAAACCAACTCACCGAATCGTCACCACAAGGAGATAACAGAAACATGTCGAAACCAACAGGACAGCGAATTGAAGACCTGAGTAACAAAATGGGCGGACGTTTCAAACTGACTTCCCTCATTCAGAAAAGGGTCAGGGAATACCACGTGACCGGCCGGGCATTCATGCCACGGGTCAAGAATTTCCATGAACTCTTCGAGCTGGTTCTGGATCAGATAGAACAGGGTGAAATACGGCTCCGGCTGCCGGAGGAAGCTCCCCCGACCTTCAAGGAACCCGCGGGGGACGAAGAGGCCCAGGACCTCAGCGAGGCAGAAACTGAGACGGAAGAAGCGGAACCCGCCGAGGAGGAGACGGACACCACAACCGGAGAACAATGATAACCCGTATACTTCACGAGTCGTCAGTGCGCCAGATATGAGAACAGTCAAAGGCGGATGTCCCGCTCATAAGCGGGATACCCCAACTGCAGGCTGTTCTTATAGATGGCGTGCTGACGGCTTAGAATAATCGTAACTATTCGGTAAAGTACGTATCAGCACGGCGACAGGCTGGAAGCACTGTGTTACGCACCGCACTGATACGTACTTTACCGAATAGTTACAAATAATCAACGTTTGAGGTTTGTGAAATGCGGGTTAAAAGCGCGAATGTCATAAATAGAGTCCTGTTTCGTGGGGTTAACACCGATGCCGGAAAATGATTTTTACCGAATGTCGGCCAGTGAAGCTCTGGAGGAGCTCGACACGTCCAGGGATGGGTTGTCACCGGAGGAAGTGGAGGAACGGCAGGAGGAATTTGGCGAAAACGAACTGGTGACCGGAGCTCAGACGCCAAGATGGCTGATGTTCCTGCAGCAGTTCAAGGACGTTCTTGTCCTCGTGCTTGTGTTTGCCGGGATTGCCTCTTACGGCATTGCCGCGGTGGAAGGAACCTGGGCAAACTTTCGAGATGGATCGGTGATGTTTTTCATCGTGTTCCTCAATGCGGTCATAGGTTTTGTCCAGGAATACAAAGCCAGCCAGATCGTGGAACAGTTGCGCGAACTCATCCGCTCACCGGCACAGGTTGTGCGGGACGGTGAAACCACTGAAGTTGCCCAACGGGATCTCGTGCCGGGGGATATTGTACGGGTGGAGGAAGGGGATAAAATCCCGGCGGACATGCGGCTGCTGGAATCGTTCAATCTTCGCACGAACGAGTTCAGCCTGACGGGTGAATCCATGCCTCAGGGAAAAGAAACCAATGCCCTCTCCGACGAGGCGCTGCTGGCCGACCGCGAGAACATGGCGTATGTGGGGACCACTGTGGCCACCGGCTCCGGCACAGGACTCGTCGTGCGTACAGGGATGGACACCCAGCTGGGTAAAATCGCCAGCATGACCGAGGAGACAGGAGACATTGAGTCGCCCCTCCAGCACGAGCTCGACAGCCTTGCCTGGAAATTGACTGCCGTGGTTCTTGTTATCAGCGCATTACTGTTTGGTGTGGCAATCTGGCAGGATATGGGCTGGCTGGTCTCCGTCACATATGCTCTCGGGGTGGCCGTGGCCTGCGTGCCTCAGGCGCTACCGGCTCAGCTTACCGTCGCGATGTCGACGGCCAGCCGGCGGCTGGCAAAGAAAAATGCTGTTGTGAAGAGCCTCCCATCGGTCGAAACACTGGGTTCCACCAACGTGATCTGCACCGATAAAACCGGCACCTTAACCCGGAATGAGATGACGGTAACCCGGGCGTGGTTCGACGACCGGGAATATCAATTCACGGGGATCGGCTATGAACCCGAGGGGGAAATAACGGATGAAGGAGGGGAACCCCTGACTCAGGAGCAGATTGATGAAATAGAAGTGATGATGGACGCCGCAACGATGGCCTCCAATGCCGAAATCCATCCACCGGACGATGATCATCCGAACTGGTACGCCGTGGGGGACCCGACCGAAGCAGCTCTCGTTACTATGTCAACCAAAATTGGCACCCGTTCTCCTGAAGAGGATGAAGAAAATCCGGAGCTGGAAGAGTTCCCCTTTGAGAGCGAACGCAAGCGGATGAGCTCGGTGCGCAAATTTGGTGATCGGGAAGTGCTCACGATGAAAGGCGCAACTGATTCGGTCCTTTCGGTGAGTCAATACATTTATCGGAACGGCCAGGCGGAGCCGATTACCGAAGAGGATAAAGAGAAAATTCGCGAGGTTAACGAAACGTATAGCTCCGAAGCAATGCGTGTTCTTGCGATTGCCCATCGGCCACTGGAAGAATCCGGTGAGGATTACGTGGAGGAAGAGGTGGAGAAAGATGTTGTTTTCCTCGGCTTGGTGGGAATGATCGACCCGCCGCGCGAAGGAGTTAAAGAGGCCATCGAACAATGCCACCAGGCGCACATAAAAACCTTCATTATGACGGGCGACCATGCCACAACAGCAAAGGCCATTGCAGAGGAGATCGGATTAGCACAGGAGGACGAGGAGTGCCCGGTGTTCACCGGAAAAGACCTTGAAAGTGTTGCCGATGATGAACTGGTGGAAACGATGAATACGCATCAGTCGATGGTCTTCTCTCGTGTTGACCCCGGCGACAAGCTTCGCATTGTGAAGCTTCTGGAGGACGAGATAGATGAGGTTGTGGCGGTGACCGGAGACGGCGTCAATGACGCTCCCGCACTGAAACGTGCGCATATTGGCGTGGCCATGGGACAAACCGGCACTGATGTGGCCAAGGAAGCATCAGAAGTGGTGCTTCTGGACGACAGTTTTCCAACCCTCGTCCATGCCGTCGAAGAAGGTCGTACGATTTACAACAATATTGCGAAAGTGGTGTTGGCCTCGCTCACCACCAATACCGCTGAACTGGTGGCGGTTATGCTCGGCCTCATCGGCATTGCGCTGGGCAATATCGCCATACCAATACTTGCCATTCAAATCCTGGCCATAGACCTGCTGGCCGAGATAATGCCGTTGACATTCCTCTGTTTTGATCCCCCCGGTCCGGAGGTAATGGGACAGCGACCGCGTGAGCGCGAACAACACATACTGGATGCTCGGACAGGGAATGAAGTGGTCTTTTTGGGAGTGCTAATTGGCACGCTGGCGGTCGGAAATTACTTCTTTTACCTCAATCGTCACGGCCTGAAGTTGACGATGAATGCCATAGGGAGTCCAGACTATATGAAGGCCAGCACAATGACCTGGTTGACCGTTGGATACTGCCAGTTCATCAACATCCTGTCACGGCGCTATCATCGGACCTCCATATTCAATCGTAACATCCTGACCAACAAAATTCTCCTGGGGTCTATTTTTGCATCCATCGGACTTATGATCTTTGGGATATACGGGCCGGGTATAAGCTCGTTTCTTGAATTTTCTGGCATCACCCTGGTGGACTGGATGTATGTATTGGGTGCAGCCGGCGTGTTTTTGGGGGCCTGGGAAGCCATAAAAATCCACCGTCGAAGCAGAGAAAAATCGGCGTCCCGGACTTGATTGTGAAGACGTGGAACGGACCGATTCTTATGTGGTCGGTCTCTGACTCTTTTCCGGATTGCGCGGAAACCAGCCCGTGGTATGCAGACAGATCTTCACCAGCATAAGCATCACCGGCACCTCGATCAGCACGCCCACGACGGTGGCGAGGGCGGCGCCGGATTGCAGCCCGAACAGCATGG